>JADFNE010000047.1 GCA_022563535.1 Myxococcales bacterium | reverse complement strand
CCCGCCCATCAATCACCCTCTCCCTCATCGCCAAAATGGCAACATACCCCGTACAGCAAGCCCCCCCGAGCCTCACCCCCAAAGCCCCGCAACCGAAACCCCGCACCCCCCCTACCCCGGACTCTCAGTCCAAACCAGTTCCCAGCGGTCGTCTTCACCGGTCAAGCATGCAACTGTGCCGGCGGGGAAGTTCACCGGTGTTCGGTTCGAATCTCCCTGGGTCAGCAGACCCACTAGATGGGCGACGAATGGGAGGTGGCCGACGAGCATTAGCGATTCTCGCTCGCCGAACAGGGAAGCTGCGATTGGGTCTACTGGATCTTCCGGGTGGATTCCCGCAGCGATGATGACTCCGGCGGGTGGATCGAGAACCCGCGCGAAAATTTCTGCGGTCTCTCTCGCGCGTGCTCTGCCGCTGTGGCGGATTTGGCGGACGGTCGCGCCGTGTTGGGACACTGCCGCGGCGACGCTTTCGATGTCGGACCTGCCCCGGTCCGTCAGCATGCGCGCTGCGTCGTTGTTGCCCGGCTCGGCTTCTCCGTGGCGAACGATGTAGAGGTTCATTGCGCCCTCGCCTTCCCGAATGTTACGCGTCGTCTTTTTCGACGGTTCCCACTCTACCGCCGGGCTGAATGAACTCGACCGTGTTTCCGTGGGGATCGCGGACGAACATTTGACCGGCCTCGGCACCCAGTGCCATGACCTCGAGCCCGGCCTGCTCGAGGCTCGACTTGACGGCGGCGTAGTCTTCGATTTCGAAGGCGATGTGGTTTGCGATCGGGCTGCCTTTGCCCCCGGGTTCGTCGCACTGCATCCCCTCAGGCAATTTGATCAAATGCAGTTGCACGGCGCCGGCCTGGTACCAGGTACCTTGAATTCCCACCTGGGGCCTTTCAATCTCGGGCAGGCCCAGAAGTCCCCCGTAAAACTCTTGCGCCGCCGCGAGATCGTTGATGGTCAGCGATATGTGATGCGCTCCTTTGGTCAACAAAAGCGACTCCTCGGATCGCCAGTGGCTGTGCCATGGCGAATCATCATGCTGTATTGCATGGGGATCCAAGACCCCATGATAGATCGCCCATCGGCTCCCGCACGCGGGAGGCGCATTTTTGCCGATTCCTCTGGTCGCGGGAGCGCGACGTCGACCCCGAAACTCCTCGAACGCGACCAGCCGTGTTATGGTTGTTACCCGACGGTTCTTTCCAACTCGAATCAGCGAGTTGCAGCTCGGGAGATATGGAAATTGGACGAAACTGCAATGCCGCGCGTGGCAACGATCGCCTCGTGGCTTGGAAAGTTCGCTCCATCGTGCGCCCTTGCGGGAATACTCGGCATCCAGATCGGCGTTGTACCACCGCTTGGCGGATATTTGTTTCTTCTGATCGGCCTCGTGGCCGCTCTCTTCTCCGTCGGGTTTGGCACCGCCGCCGTCATCGCGACGCGCAGTAACAAAGAGGGACCTGGACGCGCCGCGGGGTGGTTGGGGTTGTCATCGGGCATGGTCATGCTGACACTCACCATCGTGGGGATTGGAGACGGGGGCGGAAGTCCGCCGATCAACGACATCACCACCGACGTCGAGCATCCGCCGAGCTTTGCCGCGGCTTCCGAAGTACCGGACTTCGAGGGGCGAGACATGAGCTATCCCGCCGATTTCGTAGCGATCGTGAAGAAGCACTACAGCTATCTCGAATCACTCCATGTGGATCAGCAACCCATCAGCGCGTACGAGAAGGCCATCGCCACTAGCCAAAGTCTCGGCTGGGAGATTGTCCATCAAGATCCCGATCAGCTGACGATCAATGCCCGGGAGACCTCATTTCTGTTCAAGTTCGTGGACGACATCGTGATCCGCGTACAACCCGATGGCTCGGGAGCCGTCGTCGATCTGAGGTCCAAGTCTCGCAACGGACGGGGAGACCTCGGTGTCAACGCGGCGCGCATTGTCGCTTTCACCCAGGCGTTCGGGGGCTAGCAGCCTGAAGCGCTCGCATGGCGCATTCCTTGGCCCAGCGATAATCCGCCTTGCCACTGGGTGCGCGCAAAATTGAATCGACGAACACAAAGGCCCTCGGGAGCTTGTAGGCCGCAATCGAACGATTTGCATGGGTCTTCAATTCCGCTTCGTCCGGGGCGGCACCCTCGCGAAGTTGAACGATTGCCGTGACCTGACTGCCGAAGCGAGGGTTGGGTGTTCCGCAAACCACGGCGTCGTACACCCCGGGATGATCTTTGAGTGCGAGTTCTACCTCCTCCGCGAAGATTTTTTCGCCACCGCTGTTGATCGTGACCGAATCGCGACCCAGAAGTTTGAGTCGGCCATCCGCTTCGAGCATGGCGCGATCTCCCGGCACCGCATAGCGCACGCCTTGAATTTCCGGAAAGGTCTTGGAGGTTTTGTCGGGATCGTTGTAGTAGCCGAGAGGAACGTTCCCCGACCGGGCCAGCCAACCGATTTCATCCGAGCCGGGTGTAACCAGTCCGGAAAAGTCGTCTCGCAACACGACATTGCCCTCGGCCATGTCGAACTTGCCGGTACTGACCCCGGAGTCTCGGGTGGAGAATTGCACGCCCTGGGTTCCGGTTTCGGAAGATCCCAGTGCGTCCATGATGCGAATCTTCGGAAGCTTCGAGAGCAGCTCACGCTTTAGCGCCGGAGTCAAGATCGCGCCTCCCGAAGTGATCATCATCAGCGTCGAAAGGTCGTAGTTCTTCTTTTCGAGTTGGTCGAGCAGGGGACGTGCGAAGGCATCCCCCACGATCGTGATTGCGTTGACTCTTTCGCGTTCGACGGTCGACCAGATGTCGTCTGGGTCCAGGCGCTCTACTTTCGACTGAATCACTACCGTCGCTCCGACGTGCCACATGTTGAACACGACCCAGTGCGCTGCGCCGTGCATGAGGGGCGGAGACGGCAGTGCGCGAAACTCCGGGCGGGCCTTCACTCGTTCCTTCAGCGCTTCGAGCGACTCCGCCACTCCTCCCCCGGCGAGCGCAGCCCGATGAATGTCCTCGTTGCGCCAGATCACGCCCTTGGGCATCCCGGTCGTGCCACCGGTGTAGAGGATGTACAGATCGTCCTGTGAAACATCGCTTGCGAGGGGTTCGGGAATCGCCCCGGCGAGTGCGGTTTCGTAGTCGACTGCACCCGGCAATAGCGCGTTCCCCGAGGCGTCGGCGACTTGTAGCCAGAGCGATACCCCGGGAAGCCGGGCGCGTAGCTTTTCGAGGATCGGCACAAAGGCTGCGTGGTAGATGAGCACCCTGGTGTTGGCGTTCTCGAGGAGGTAGAGCAGTTCTTTTTCTACGTATCGATAGTTGACATTGAACGGAGCACAGCGGGCCTTGAACGCTCCCAACATCCCTTCGAGATATTCGTTGCCGTTGTACATGTACAAGGCGACGTGGTCCTGGCCCGATTCCCAATTGGCCAACTGATCGCGCTCGATATGACAGCCCAGGCCAGCCGCCCTGAGTACGGCAGCGAGTCTTCGGGTGCGATCGGTCACCTGTCGCCAGGTAAAACGACGATCCCGAAAGACCAGGCATTCGCGCTCCGGGATCGCTTCGGCAATGGCTTCGTGAATCCTTGCAAGGTTGTGCATGCTGCTGGCCTACTCCTCACCTGTTGCGGTCGTAGCGGTCGTAGCAATGTTCTTGGCCCAGCGATAGTCGGGCTTGCCGCTGGGAGATCGTTCGATGTGGTCGACGAGATGGATCTGTCTGGGAATCTTGTACCCCGCGAGCTTGGTTCGACAATGAGCCTGGATGCCTTCGAGGTCGAGCGCCGCCCCTTCTCGGGGCTGGATCACCGCCGCAACTCGGCTCCCGAATCGCTCGTCGGGTACGCCGACCACGACGGCATCGTAGGCGTCCGGGTGATCCTTCACCGCCGCTTCGACTTCTTCTGGATAGATTTTCTCTCCGCCTGAGTTGATCGAGACCGAACCCCGCCCGAGCAAGGTGATGGTTCCGTCTGCTTCGACTTGCGCCCAGTCGCCGGGAATTGCATAGCGAGTTCCGTTCTTGGCTACGACGAAAGTCTCAGCGCTCTTGGCCGGATCCTTGTAGTACTCCTGTGGGATGTCTCCACTTCGCGCGACCTTGCCCCGAACGCCCGACCCCGCCACGACCTCTTCGAGGTTCTCGTCCAACACGGTGGTACCGGCTCCCGCCTTGACCGTCGGACCGCCCCCCAACATCGCAGTGTTGCCCTTGGTGACGATCGCCATTCCGTTGTTGCCACTTTCCGACGCACCAATGCTGTCGATGATCAGCAGGTCGGGCATCGATTCAAAGAAATCGTCCTTGACAGTCGGCGAAAAAACGGCTGCGGTGCTGACGACCAGAAACAAACTCGAGATGTCGGGAGGCGAACTCGCACTGGTCAGCGACTCGATCAGCGGACGTCCCATGGCATCACCGGTAATCATCAGAATGCCGACCTTTTCTTCGGCCACCAACCGCCATACTTCATCGGCGTCGAACTTCGGGACCAATACGATTTTCGCGCCGACGAAGCTCCCACTCATCACCGACCATTGAGAAGCCCCGTGCATCAGTGGCGCGATCGGAAGAGTGCAGCGCTGGGTCGAATCCAGCAGGGCCTTTTCGACCAATTCTTCGGGTCGCGTGACACGCTCACCCGTGTGCGCATCAATGCCCCCGCCCAGGGCGAAGAAGACATCCTTCTGTTTCCAGACCACGCCTTTGGGCAACCCCGTGGTTCCGCCGGTATAGAGAATGTATCGATCGTCGGGAGACCTCGGGCCGAAGTCTCGCAGCGGTGATCCGTTCGTCATGGCGACTTCGTAGTCGATGGTATCCAGACCCTTGGCGCCTCTCGACGCGGTGCCGTCGTCTATTTCGACCACGTGCTCGAGCATGCTCAAGCTATCGCGCACCGCCGCAACTCGCGGGCAGAATTCCCGGGCCACGACCAACGCTTTCAGGTCTGCGTTTTCAAAAATGTAGGAGAGTTCTTCTTCGACGTAGCGAAAATTGATGTTGATCCAGACCGCGCGGATCTTGAAGACCGCCCACAAGGTCTCCACCCACTCGACGCAGTTGTAGGCGTAAATTCCGACATGGTCACCGGCTCCGACGCCGTTGGCCTGAAGATGATGGGCGAGTCGATTGGCGCGCGCTTCCATCTCGCCGTACGTGCGGCACTTGCCGGCGGCGGTGACGTAATCGCGATCCCCGAAGTGATCGACCGCATTCTCGAACAAGTCGGCGAGGTTGAACTCCATGAGGGGATGCGTCCTGGTCGGTGCGTAGGGTGGGGATTGCGTCGAACAGTGAGCATACCATCCGGCCCGACAATCGGCGCAGGGGCCAATCGAGCAGCAAGTCTGTACCGTATCGCCATCCCCGCAAATAGTGCGGGTCAGCGCGAGAGAAACCGCAGGGAGTTGCATGTGCCAAAACGCCGCGATCTCATCAAGATGACCGACGAAGAGTGCTGGAAGTTCATCGAGACCCAACAGACCGTGCAAGTCGCCACGATCAGCAAGGACGGCACACCCCACGTGATGCCACTCTGGTTTGCAATCGACGACGGAAAGATCGTCCTCGAGACGTTCACGAAATCACAGAAGGTTGTGAACCTCAAACGCAACAACCGGATCTCCGTCCTGCTCGAGTCCGGTAACGTCTACAACGAACTCAAGGGCGTTTCGATCCAGGGCCGAGCACGGTTGATCACCGATCACGACGAGGTACATCGCCTTCATCTGGCCGTGCTCGTTCGCAATCAGCCCGAGATCCCCAACGAAGTCCTCGAGAAAGCCACGGCATCCATGGTGAGCAAGAAGACCGCGATCGTGATCGAGCCCGAGCGCATGATCAGTTGGGATCACGGCAAACTGGACGTGGCTTATTGATCTGCTGACGCCTGCTGGCCTCCGCTGCGACACAAGCGCAACATGAACAACATCGCGTCCAGGCTCGACGCCACGCGACTTACCTGGGGCAGCTCCGGGGAACCGACGCTTCCATCGTCGAGCTGCTGTTGCAAGAGTTCATTCAACAAGCCATTGGTATCGAAATCCACTCCGGGCAGCGCCGACGCCTGGCAGTAGAACAAGACCCGCAGCACTTCTACCGGGCTGTAGACCCCGACCCTTCTGCCGCGGTCGAGTTCGCGAGCACACCAGGGCAGTGCCGCTTCTCCCTCTTCGTCGAAGACGTTCGTAAAGTAGTGAGCAAACCCGGCCACGGCCGGCCAACCGTTGCTGCGGATAAACTCCACCGACCAGAACGCGCCCAGGTATGCGCCGGCGGCTTTCAATACTTCGGGCCTGGCAGTTCGGCTGCGCCCCAGAAATCCCGCCGTGCAACCCGTGAGAAAGATTCTCGATGAGGAATCGCCGCTCGCTGCATCGTCAGTCGTCGTGGGAGCGCTGCCCCAAGAACCGTCCGAAGCTTGCACCTGGCTCAGGAATTCGATCGCCCGATCGCCGCTCGGCTCGAAGAGGTGTTCCCAGTCAGACAACACCGAAATGGCTTCGAGGGTTCCGACCGTATCCCCGCTCGGGTTCCAGCGGCTGAGTTGACTCGCAGGCGGATCCGGCAAGACCTGCTCGAACCTGGGAAACGAACCGTTTGGCTGTTGACGGCTCGCAAGCAGGGCGAGCCCGCGGTCGAGGGGCTCGAGTTCCACCAGAATCCGGGCGCGCAAGCGCGCGAGTTCGTTTCCGTGTTCTTCGACAAAGGCCAGGGCGGCTTCGAGTCCGGCGGCGGCCCGCTCGCGCAGTGCATCAAAGTCCGACGCCCGATCGCTGGCCTTGCCCAGCACGTTCAACTTGTTCGGAATCTGATCGGACACGACAATTCCTTCCTCCGCCGCCCTGCAAGGGTCAGGCCGCAAACGCCCGGGACCATCCCTCATCCGCATGGACAGAACAAGTCTCCCAACGCCTGTCCCGGGGGTCGACGCCATCGCGGCCATGTGGATGCGTCGAGACCAAAGAAATCTGACGCTGACCTGGAATGTTGGGCTAGCCTTTGCTCTGAAGCTTGGAGCAAAGCTCCGGGTGCAGTCTCTCGACTCCAGGAAAACTGCGATGACCGACCAGGACAACGAGGGTAAAATCAGGGTGCTCATCGTCGATGACGAGCCCAGCTACCGTGACTATCTGGAGCGGTTTCTCACGCGCGAAGGCTACGACGTTCGCACGGCTTCGACGGGACAAGAGGCGCTAGCGATCGGCAAAGATTTCTTGCCCCAGGTCATTCTTGCGGACTGGATGTTGAAGGATCACATCCACGGCCTTCAAGTCGCCGAGTCTCTCCGCGAAATCAAACCCGACCTTCAGATCTTGTTGATGACCGGGTTCCCGTCCTCGGAGATCCGCAAGGAAGCCGACCGAGCCGAGGTGTTTCGCTTTTTGGAAAAACCGTTCGGGCTAGACGAAGTCTCCGCAGCAATCGCCGCCGCGACCGCCTGATCCTCAGACCTGAGCTTCGGGCTCGATCCTCACGAAATGCGCTCAGATGCAGCCAGACGCGCCGGGTCGGCCGTCTCAGCCAGTTTCAATTCCGGGTATTTCTCTTCGAGGCGCTTGATGTCCCACTCGCTCTTCGCGAGCAATACGAGACGTCCCTCTCGATCTTCGAACACGCGAACTCGCTCCGAGAAACGAATGATGTCGCCATCGAAATCGCCCTGGGGCCAACGCGCCAGGCGGTAGTCCAAGGGTGTCAGACCCGGATTTACACCGTACTCACTCGAAAGTCGGTGGCTGAAGACATCAAATTGTAATTGCCCCACCGCACCCAGAATGATCGTGGCCGAGCCTCCGCCAGGCTCGCGAAAGAGCTGCACCGCGCCCTCTTGGACCAACTGATCGATTCCCTTTTCCAGCGACTTGCGCTTCGTCACGGCCGCAACTTCAACCCGGGCGAAACATTCGGGTGAGAAACTCGGGATGCCGGGAAAGTTGAAGTCACCCGAATCGCAGAGCGTATCGCCGATACCGAACACCCCGGGATCGAACAACCCGACGACATCCCCGGGAAATGCTTCGGTCACTTCTTCGCGTTCGCGCCCCATCAGCAGGGTCGAATTGGCTAGGCGAATAGACTTATCGGTACGTACGTGTCGGGTGGTTCGGCCCTTGGCAAAGCGTCCCGAACAGATGCGAACGAAGGCCACCCGGTCGCGGTGATCTCGGTCCATGTTCGCCTGAATCTTGAAGACGAAACCCGAAAACTCGTCGCTCGCAGGATCGATCGGCCCGCGGTCCGAATCTCGTGCTCCGGGACACGGAGCCATGTCGAGGAAGCGATCGAGAAAGGGTAAAACCCCAAAGTTGGTGAGCGCGCTGCCGAAGAACATCGGCGTCAAAACGCCTTCTCGCACCCGATCGAGGTCAAACTCGGCGCCGGCGCCCGCGAGCAGTTCCAGCGAATCGGTGACCTCACTCGCGTGTATGCCCAACGCGCGTTCGAACTCCGGGCTGCCGACCCCTCCCTCGATCACATCTTCTTCGAGCAGGGTACGGCCGTGATTGCCGCCGGAAAACAGGATCAGGCGATCGTCCAGACGATCGAACACGCCGCGGAAATCTTTGCCTTCCCCGACCGGCCAGTTCACCGGCACGACGTCGATGCCCAGTACGTCTTCGATCTCACTCATCAGATCGAGTGGGTCTCGGCCGAAGCGGTCCATCTTGTTGACGAAGGTAAAGATCGGAATCCCGCGTATGCGACAGACTTCGAAGAGTTTGCGCGTCTGCTTTTCGACACCCTTGGCACCGTCGATCAACATCACGGCGCTATCCGCCGCGGTCAGGGTTCTGTAGGTGTCTTCGCTGAAGTCCTTATGACCCGGGGTGTCGAGAATGTTGACCCGGAAACCGCGATAGTCGAAGTGCATGACCGAACTGCTGACCGAGATCCCGCGCTGTTTCTCGAGTTCGAGCCAATCGCTGGTCGCGTGTTTTTCGGCCCTTCGGGCCCGCACTGCGCCGGCTTCGCGCAGCGCCCCGCCAAACAGCAGAAGCTTTTCTGTGAGCGTCGTCTTGCCCGCGTCGGGATGCGAGATGATCGCGAAAGATCTGCGACGGGCGATCTCCTCCCGCAAGCTTCTCGCACCGGTTTCACCCCGGTCGTTGGGCGATGAATTTTCGGATTTCATGAAGTGTTCTTTCGGAGAAGTCAGTTCAGAGAAGCAGGGAAGGATCGCGGCAAAGATCCTTGCTGAGATTCTTGTGGTGAGCTTCCAGGGTTCCGCCGCCAATTTCAAGCAACTTGGCGTCTCTCCACAGTCTCTCGACGACGTACTCTCCCATGTATCCGTTGCCGCCGAGCACCTGGATCGCCGCGTCCGCGGCGCGCTTGCCCACCTGAGCGGCGAACAGCTTAGTCGCATCCGCGTCGACGCGCTGCCCGGCACTCGCCAGGTTGAGCCGTCTCGCGGTGTCGTAGACGAAACTCCGCGCCGCGCGCCATTCCGCGAAGGTTTCCGCCAGGTAGCGCTGAATCTGGCCGAACTCGCGCAACGGCTTACCAAAGGCCTTGCGTTGGTTGGCGTATTCGCTCATGACTTGAAGCGAGCGTTGGGCAATGCCGGTGGCTTGCGCCGCCAGGGTGAGGCGTTCGATTTCGAGATTGCGCATCATGTGGAGGGTGCCCTCGCCCTCCTCCCCCATGCGATTGGACACGGGAACCCGCACGTTCTCGAAAACCAGTTCGGTGGTGTAAGACGCGCGCATGCCGAGTTTGTCGACCCACTTCTGACCCAGCCTGAATCCATCCATGCCCTTTTCCACCAGAAAGGAGCTGATCTCGCGCTCGCCCGTGGTGGCGTACACGATGAAGATGTCACCGAGGGTATTTTCGTCGATCCCGCCGTTGGTGATGAAGGTCTTGATTCCGTTGAGCACGTAGTCGTCCCCGTCGCGCCGGGCGTTCGTTGTCATGCTCATCACATCGGTCCCGACACCCGGCTCGGTCATGCACATGCCGCCAATCCACTCGCCGGTCACCACCTTGGGAAGAATTCGCTGGCGTTGTTCCTCGTTGGCGTTGACGTAGCAGTTCTGAGAAAACAGGATCGCGTGGGCAAGTACGGCCAGACCGAAGCCTGGGTCTGAAGTGGAAAGTGCCTCCAGAACCTGGACCGCAGCCACTGCGTCGAGCCCAGAACCGCCGTACGCCTCGGGGATCGTCACGCCGAGCAGTCCGAGTTCACCGGCCTTCAGGAAGAGTCCGTGGTTGAAGCGTTCGGCACGATCGTGCTCGGCTGCCTGGGGTTCGACCTCTCGCTTCACGAACTCGCGCAGGGTTTCCGCCAACAGCTGATGTTCAGCCGTCGGCGCAAACAGATCGAGCGCCTGCCACGGCTCCCGATCGGAATCGGGCGAACTTGGCGAACTTGGCGTAGAAGCCTGGCCCACTTTTGCCTCCGTCGAGTTCAAAACAGCAACACACACTACGTTGAGGGGGGACACTAGCAGCCCGTTGAAGAGCTCTCGTCCGGCCGGGCGTTGGTGCAGATCAGGTGATTTGGCGGCGCGGTTTGCTGGGGCGGCATGCCCTCGCCTAGCGGCGCGTTTATTGGCGCAATTGAGGACTCGGACTCTCCAGGCTCCGATCGGACCGGACATCTGCGACACGATGGATTTTGGGAATGATCAGCGCCGGGCGACTGTCGAACAACGTTTGAAATGGAGCGATGTCGCGGGGAGTTCTAGCTGACACGAGCACTTGATGGGCGACCCCAGGCCAAGTCCGAGTTATACTGCACCTCGTGAAGACCAACCGTGACCTGGCATCGTGGCTGATCTCCCACCGCAACGAGATCGAAACCGCGATGAACAATCGGCTCGGACCCGCGGCTCCTGGGGTTTCTTCGCCCGAGGCAGAAGCGCTGCGCCGATTTCGCTCATACACATCATCAGCCTTGATGCGCGGCACCCTGCTGCCCCCCGCCCTCGACGGACTGCAGGTAAATCAACGACGCACCGAAGCGCTGCTATTGGCGTGGATCGAAGCGGCTGCAGCGATCGGAGAAGCCGACGTTCCGCATCTTCGCGACTCGCTCAACCCACTGCTGCTCCAGTTTCGTGTGCACTTGCGAGGAACCCTGGTCGGACGCAAAAACCGGGGCACTCCGCGCGCAAAGCGGCGCTTCGTGGTCGCTGCGATCGACCGATTGGCCGAGGCCTTTCTGGCAATCGATACCGATACCGGAACCATCGAAGACGCAAACCCCGCCGCCGGGGCGCTGCTGGGTCTCAACCGAGATGAATTGCTCGGCGTGGACGCCATGTCATTCATACCCAAGCCGCTTCAAAGCCAATTCTGGCGGGAACTCGACGCGGTCGGTGAAGGTGTCGAAAACCATGTCTTCGGGGCGACGCTGAGCGATGCACACGGCATCCCGCTCGAACTGATCGCGAGCGCGACCCGCTACTCGACGCGCGGCAAGACGCTCGCCCTGATTCTGCTGCGACCGGAAATCGCGCCAGACAACACGCAACCCCAACCTACGCAATAAACAGACCGGAGCCCCGATGAAGTACTTGCACACCATGGTCCGGGTCTCGAATCTCGAGGAATCACTGAAGTTCTACGTCGACAGTCTGGGGCTAGTCGAAATCAACCGATACGATGTCGAAGCTGGGCGCTTCACCCTGGTATTTCTCGCGGCCGAAGGAGACGAAGAAGCGCAAATTGAGTTGACGTACAATTGGGACCCCGAGGACTACCCGGGTGGACGAAATTTCGGACACGTCGCCTATCAGGTCGACGATATCTATCAGACATGTCAGCAATTGATGGACGCGGGGGTAACGATCAACCGACCGCCGCGGGACGGACACATGGCATTCGTGCGCTCGCCAGAGGGCATCTCGATAGAACTCTTGCAGAAGGACGGTTCGCTCCCGTTGCAGGAGCCCTGGCAGTCCATGCCGAACACCGGGGAGTGGTAGCGAGCGCGAGCGCTAGACCGAAAGTGCGACGGATAGCGCCACCGATCCTCGACGCGTCGGGATCAGACACTCCTTGACGATCTTGCCCTCGCGCCACTGCGCGACCGCCACCTGGTGCATCGAGAAGCGGGCCCCATCGGCGGATTCGAACTCGAGGCTGCATTCGACGAACGAGGTGTCGCCGTTCACCCCGACGCCCCTTACCCAGAAGTTTCGCCACATGGCTTCGGGATTGGCGAGTGCCCAACGTCGACCCTCGCGGGTTTCGAGACCGAACATCGGCGCCCGAGCCGCCGGCCCGAGCTCTGCGTCGGGGGCGTAGAACTCGCCGATCGCGTCGTAGACCCGCCCATCGCGAACATATTCGATGAGGCGCCCCACGCGCGCCCCGACCGCACTCGCGGTTCGAGCGCGCGTGGGACTGGAAACCATGAAAGGATCACCTGCGAAGGGCTGCTCCAGGTTAAAAGACTCGGTCGCCGGGGCGACGAGTTCCAGGCGCGGAACTCCAACAGATTCCCTGCGGGTCAGTGACTTTGAACGACTCTTCACCTCATCTCCCTTCGCGAATGGGTTGGCGGGCGCATACCAGATACCCGTTGCCCCGTTTCTCCCCTTGCCTTGAGAGACACCCACGTCGGAGCACTGGTTCCCAGAATCTCGTGGTAGCTGGCAGCCACCGGCGTATCCTTTGGTTTTAGCTACCGACCACCTCAGGGGATAATGGATGTCGATCGTGGAAGACGTAAGCCGCCAAATGAAAGACGCGATGAAGGCCAGGGAAAAGCTGAGGCTGAACGCTCTCCGCAACATGCGGGCAGTTCTGCTCAACGAAATGAAGAAGGACAACTCGGATGATCTGCCGGACGAGGTTTCGGTCTCTCTACTGCGTCGCCTGGAAAAGCAGCGGGGGGAGAGTATCGAGGCCTTTGACAGCGCAGGCCGTCAAGAACAGGCCGACGCAGAGCGCGACGAACTCGCGGTGATTCGCGAATTCTTGCCCCAGCTCGCCGACGCCGACGCCACACGAGAGATCGTCGTGGCCGCTATCGAAGCGACGGGTGCAACGTCCTCGGGTGACGTTGGAAAGGTCATGGGGGCCGTGATGAAGCAGCACAAAGGCAAGGTCGATGGAAACCTCGCGCGCAAGATCGCCGCGGAATTGCTCGAGGCGTAAGACTCGGGGGGCCAAACAAACAGGCTGTCAGAAAAGGGTGCCCTCGGAGGGTCTTACTGGGAAGAAGACCCTCCGAGGGCTGCCAACACTTTGCTGACCCCGAAAGGATACGTTCCGACCCGAATGGGATTCAAGTAAAATCCGGAGGAATCCAGTAAATTTTTCGATTTCATTTTCTCCTTCGACACACACGACTACAGCGCTGCCAATGAACGAAGCCTGCACATTTTGTTCAGCAACACGCAGAACAGACGCAAGTAGCCGTTCACATGCCCTGCACGCGCTGCACTTTCAACGCGTCGCAGCCGCCGGCGCAACTTATATGCAACTCTCACCGACAACATCCAACAGTCGCTTCTATTATTGATGATATGAGCGTCGCGCTGCGGAGCCAATTTCAGGCGAGATAGCGAGACAAACCACAACTTGCGCATCGATCGCGATGCCAAATTTCGTGGGCCCCATTCGGCGCGTTCGAGTACCGCTCGTAACACCTGGGGCAGCGACTCGCGGCAACCGCCCCACGTAGAATTGCCGAAAAAGTGGCACCGGCGATTCCAACAGCGAGCCCCACCACCGAAACCAGTACCAACACGGCTGGAAACCAGACCACGGGTGCCCAGGCCTCCGCCTGGCGCAAGTGATGAATTCTCAAGAGAGCCTGCGTTTCGCGTGAATTTTCGGGTTTGGACGAGTGCGCGGGATCGAGTGTGCTCATCGAGGAGTGAATCGCCATTTGCCGTGCGCAGCATGAGCGGTGCGATAGGCTTGGGCTCCCGCGGGTACCGCGGTTCGAGCGTAACCACCCACCGATCACGGGAGATCATTGTGCCGCTGTACATCTACCAGGGACGCGATTCAGAACGCGGGCTGGAACTGCGAAAGCAACACCGTGAGAGCCATCTCGCCCACATCTCGATCCTGGACGAAGCCGGGCGCATCCGCTTTGCCGGACCCCTGATCGATGCCCAGCAGAACCCGTGTGGCAGCTTGATCGTGCTCGAAGCAGAGAGCCTGGAAGCGGCCCGAGAGATCGCCGAGAGCGATCCCTACCAGGTCGAAGGGATATTTGGACAGCTCGAGGTTTTCGAGACCAAGGGCGTCTTTCCCAGGTAGTGCACCCAGGTAGTGCGCCCAGGTAGCGGGTCCTGGCACCGAGCAAAAAGCTCGCTCAGAACGGGCGCACCACAATCATGATGACGATGGCGATCATCAACACGGTCGGGACTTCGTTCGCGATACGGTAGAAGCGCTGGGGCCGGGTGTTGCGATCCTCGGCAAATTCCCGGAGCCAGCGCAGCATGGCGACGTGCACCCCCGCCAGGACGACCACCAGGACCAGCTTCACCGCCATAAAACCGCTCCCGCGCACCAGCGCGGGGTTGATGGCGAGCAGGGTCAGCCCCGCCACGAAGCTCACGATCATCGCCGGCGTCATGATCAACTGGGCGAGTCGTCGCTCCATACCCTTGAAGACTTCGCTCGTGACTGACCCGGGCTGCGCCTCGCAATGGTTCACGAAGAGCCTCGGCAGATACAGCAACGCCGCCATCCAGGAGATCACGGCCATCACGTGCAGCGCCTTGACCCATGGGTAGATTGACCAGAGCCAGGCCGAATCGTTCTCCATTGCATCCTCTTGCCCGTTTCTGCCAATTCCCAGCAGCGGCGGCGCCAGAGTCTAGCCGGGTCCCTGCCGGGATCGGTGAGCAAATCGCCGGGCAGGCGGGAACGAGATGATTCGCAGAGACCCATTGGTGAACAGAACGGAAGTAACTAAAATAGCCACTCGCCCACAGCTACGAATCCCCTCGGTGCGGAGCACTGAGGCGCACAGGAGTCAAAATGCTCCATCTGCGCGGTGCCCCCGCTCTTTCTGACGCCCGCCTGCGCGCACTCGAAGAGCGAATCCGCAGCCGTATTCCCGCCCTGCAAGGCATCGCCGCCGAATTCGTTCACTTCGTAGATGAAAGCGAAACCCTGAGCGACGCGGAGCGAAAGATCCTCGACCGGCTGCTCGAATACGGCCCAAAACGGGCAGGCGAGTCGGAAGCTCACGAGGGCCAAATGCTGCTGGTCACCCCGAGGGTTGGGACGATCTCTCCCTGGTCTTCGAAAGCCACCGAAATCGCCCAGATCTGTGGGCTCACACGGGTGCGGCGACTCGAACGAGGCATCGCGTATTGGGTGTCGGGAGCGCTCGCCGACGGCGTGAAAGAGATCGCCCCTTACTTGCACGACCGCATGACCCAGACGGTCTTCAGGCGCCCGGACGAGGCGGAGGCGCTGTTCCACCACGCTGAGCCCACGGCACTGCGAAAGGTCGATCTGCAGAGCGGTGGCCGCGACGCGCTGGTGCAGGCGGACCGGGAATTGGGCCTCGCCCTGGCGCCCGACGAGATCGACTACCTGGTCGAAAACTTCCGCGCGCTGGGACGCGACCCGACTGACATCGAGTTGATGATGTTTGCCCAGGCAAACTCGGAGCACTGCCGTCACAAGATTTTCAACGCCGACTACACCCTGGACGGGGTCGACCAGGAACGCTCGCTGTTCCAGATGATTCGCAACACCCACGCCATGTCTCCCGACGGTGTGCTCTCTGCCTATTCGGATAACTGTGCCGTGGTCGCTGGAAGCGAGGGCGGTCGTTTCTTCCCCGATCCGAAGACTCGGATCTATCGGGCGCAGCGCGAACAAATTCTGATCCTCATGAAAGTAGAAACGCATAATCATCCGACCGCGATCTCTCCCTTTCCAGGCGCCGCTACCGGTTCCGGCGGCGAGATTCGCGACGAGGGTGCGACCGGTCGGGGCGCAAAACCCAAGGCCGGGCTCACGGGCTACTCGGTATCGAACCTCAAGCTCCCGGGTGCCGTAGAACCCTGGGAACGGGATTACGGCAAACCGGATCGCATCGCCTCCGCCCTGGACATCATGCTCGAGGGACCGGTCGGAGGTGCGGCGTTCAACAATGAATTTGGCCGCCCGAACATCTCGGGATACTTCCGCACCTTCGAAGCAGAAGTCGAAGGGCCAGCAGGGCTCGAAGTCCGCGGCTATCACAAGCCCATCATGCTCGCGGGGGGCCTGGGAAACATTCGAGTCGAACATGTAGACAAACTCCCGATCCCGGCCGGCGCAAAAATCGTGGTGTTGGGCGGACCGGCGATGTTGATCGGCCTCGGCGGCGGGGCTGCCTCGTCGATGGCTTCGGGCTCGAGTCACGAAGATCTGGACTTTGCCTCGGTGCAGCGCGACAACCCGGAGATGGAACGCCGCTGTCAGGAGGTGATCGACCGCTGCTGGGCAGAGGGCAGCGACAATCCGATTCTCTCGATTCACGACGTCGGCGCCGGAGGGCTCTCCAACGCGCTACCGGAGCTGGTCCACGACGGCGGCTGTGGCGCCCGCTTTGAGTTGCGTAGGGTGCCCAACGCCGAACCCGGTATGAGCCCACTCGAACTCTGGTGCAATGAGAGCCAGGAACGATATGTGTTGGCGATCGCGCCCGAACGCCTGAACGACTTCGAAGCGTTGTGCGTCCGCGAGCGCTGCCCGCTTGCGGTGGTGGGCGAAGCGACCGACGACGGACAGCTGCAGGTCAGCGACGAGCACTTCGAGAACACTCCGATCGATCTTCCTCTCGAGGTCCTGCTCGGCAAGCCGCCGCGCATGCACCGCACCGCGACCCGGATCGCAGTACCTCACACGCCGCTCGATCTCGCCAGCATCGATCTCGACGAAGCCGCAAGGCGGGTACTGCGCCTGCCGACGGTGGGGGACAAGACCTTTCTCGTCACGATCGGAGACCGCACGGTCGGCGGTCTGATCTGCCGCGATCAAATGGTTGGCCCATGGCAGGTTCCGGTCGCCGACGCAGGAGTCACAGCGAGCAGCTTCGATGGCATTGCCGGCGAGGCCATCGCGATCGGCGAGCGCACACCGGTGGCGCTACTGGACGCAGCGGCATCGGCGCGCATGGCCGTCGGCGAAGCGATTACCAACATCGCCAGTGCTTCGATCGACACCATCTCCGACATCAAGCTTTCCGCCAATTGGATGGCTGCGGCAGGTCATCCCGGCGAAGACGCGAACCTCTACGATGCGGTCAGCGCCGTGGGCATGGATCTCTGTCCCGCCCTCGGCATTGCGGTGCCGGTGGGCAAGGATTCGATGTCGATGAAGAGCGTCTGGAATGAAGCGGGAAGCCAGCGCAGCGTGACCGCACCCATGAGCGTAATCATCAGTGCGTTCGCACGGGTCGGCGACATCCGCAAATCCCTGACTCCACAACTGCAGAGCAACCTCGGCGATAGCGTGCTGGTGTTGATCGATCTCGGGGCCGGCAAGAACCGACTGGGGGCCTCGGCCCTGGCACAGGTCTACGGAAAACTTGGGGTCGAAGCACCCGACGTCGACGATCCCGCAGTTCTGCTCGGCTTCTTTCAGGCGGTTCAGTCCCTGAACGCCGCGGGAAAGTTGCTCGCATACCACGACCGTTCCGACGGTGGCCTGTTTGCAACCCTGTGCGAGATGTCGTTCGCCGGGGGCTGCGGGCTCGCAATCGACCTCGGCGACCTGGTCGCCGATAGCGAACCCGAAACGGTTTTGGCCGCACTGTTCAGTGAAGAGTTGGGCGCCGTGATCCAGATCTCCAGCCGAGATCGGGACGCGGTCTTCGAGGAACTGGATCGCTTCGGTCTCGCCCAGTGCAGCCACTTGATCGGCAGTCCGGCGAGTCACGATCGGGTTGAAATCAAACTGGCGGGGACCGATCTCTACGCGCGATCCCGCTTCGACCTGCGCGGCGACTGGTCTTCAGTCACTCACCAGATGCAGCATCTCCGGGACGATGCCGAGTCGGCCGACGAAGAACATGCGAGCCGCAGCGAGCCGAGCAATCCGGGGCTTCGTGCGGTCGTCCCGTTCGATGCGAACCTGGACGTCGCCGCGCCTTTCATTGCGCGAAATGTTCGCCCTCGCCTGGCGGTGCTGCGCGAGCAAGGGGTCAACGGACAGATCGAAATGGCCGCGGCCTTCGATCGCGCGGGCTTCGAATGCGTAGACGTCCACATGAGCGACATCCAGGACGGCACGGTCACCCTCGACAGTTTCCTCGGACTGGTGGCGTGCGGCGGCTTTTCCTACGGCGACGTGCTCGGCGCGGGAGAGGGCTGGGCCAAGTCGATCCTGTTCAACGATCGCGCACGAGATCAGTTTGCCAGCTACTTCTCGCGCAGTGACAGCTTTGCCCTCGGAGTCTGCAACGGCTGTCAGGCGCTCTCGAACCTGCGAGACCTGATCCCCGGCGCGACGAACTGGCCTCACTTCGTTCGCAACCGGTCGGAACAGTTCGAGTCGCGACTGGCCATGGTGAAGATCGAACCGAACCCCTCGATCCTGTTGCGCGACATGGTCGGGGCAGAGCTGCCGATCGCCGTAGCCCACGGCGAGGGACGCGCCGAATTCGCCCCTGGAAGCCTCGAGCAGGCAAATGCGTCGCAACTCATCGCGGGACGCTTCGTCAACGGCCGGGGCGACACGGCCAGCCGTTACCCCGAAAACCCAAATGGCTCGCCTGAGGGCATCACAGCGCTCACCACCCCTGACGGTCGCGTTACGATCATGATGCCCCACCCCGAGCGCGTCTTTCGCACAGTGCAGTACTCTTGGCATCCGAGCGACTGGAGTGAAGATGCTCCGTGGATGCGATTGTTTCGCAATGCTCGGCTCTTTGTCGGCTGAGGCTCTTGGTCGGCTGAGGCTCTTGGTCGGCTGAAGCTCTTGGTCGGCTGAGGCTCTTGGTCGGCTAAAGGAGGATCTGATGGACGATCTCCCGCTTACATCACTGACTGCAATTTCGCCGATCGACGGCCGCTACGCGTCGAAGACCGCCGACTTGCGCCACATTTTCAGTGAGTACGGTCTGATCCGGCTGCGGGTAAAAGTGGAAGTGCAATGGCTCGCCTCCCTGGCCGCACATCCCCAGATCACCGAAGTTCCCGCACTGTCGAAGAAAGCCGCAAAAGTGCTCGACGCCATCGCCTCAGACTTCAACAGTGAGGACGCCTCGCGCGTCAAGGAAATTGAGAGCACGACCAATCACGACGTCAAAGCAGTGGAGTACTTCCTCAAAGAACGCGTGGCCGACGTAAAGGAACTCGATGCAATCAGCGAGTTCATTCACTTCGCGCTGACCTCGGAAGACGTCAACAACCTGGCCCACGGCCTGATGCTGAACGAGGCGCGGAAAAGCGCCCTGCTGCCCACAATGGGCGAAGTCATCGCGGCGATTCGCGATCTCGCGGTACAGCACGCCGAGGTCCCGATGCTCTCCCGCACCCACGGTCAGCCCGCCTCGCCGACCACCCTCGGCAAGGAAATGGCCAACTTCGCGTTTCGCCTCGAGCGGCAGCGAAGCCAGGTATCGAGCGTTGAACTCATGGGCAAGTCCAACGGCGCGATCGGAAACTACAACGCTCACCTCGCAGCCTATCCGGACATCGACTGGGCGGGTCACGCGCGTCAGTTCGTCGAGTCACTGGGACTCGTATGGAATCCCTGTACTGCGCAAATCGAACCCCACGACTACATCGCAGAACTGGGCGCGGCAATCGGTCGCTTCAACACGATTCTGATCGACTTCAATCGCGACGTCTGGGGCTACATCTCGCTCGGCTATTTCAAACAGAGCGCGGTCCCGGGCGAGGTGGGATCCTCGACGATGCCCCACAAGGTGAACCCCATCGACTTCGAAAACTCCGAGGGAAACCTCGGGGTGGCGAACGCTGTGATGGACCATCTCGCGAACAAGCTTCCGATTTCGCGCTGGCAGCGAGACTTGAGCGATTCGACGGTGCTGCGAAATCTCGGGACGGGAATTGCGCACACGATCATCGCCTACCAGGCAACACTGAAGGGCATCGGCAAGCTCGCAGTAGACCCGGTAGCACTGGCGGAGGACCTCGACAAGAACTGGGCCGTCCTGGCGGAACCCATTCAGACGGTGATGCGCAGATACGGCGTTGCGAATCCGTATGAAAAACTCAAAGAACTCACCCGGGGCGAATCGATCGACGCCGAAACCTTGGCAGCCTTCGTCGATTCGCTCGAAATCCCGGAAGAGGCCAAGGCAAGACTCCGTGCACTGCGCCCCGGGACATACCTTGGCGACGCTGCAAGTCAGGCCCGCAAGAGCTAGCGTGTGTATTGACTAGACAAGCACTACCACCCTGCGGACATCTTTCGCCTAAAGCATCAGTGAACCCTGCATTGGACTCCAGAGAAGATCTCAACCCGCCTGAAGACACAGACCGATCGCGCAGCCGATTTCACCTGGGCCCGGTGCTGCTCGTGCTGGCCCTGCCGCCGGTGCTGCTGGCCCTGAGTACTTTTACCGGTTTCGGACTGGAGCAGAACTTGCCCAGTCAGTCGGCCGTCGCCGGGGCATTTTGCGCGGTGATCCTTCCGGCCCTCGGCCTCGCCAGTATTTTTGGCGCAAGTTCCTCGGCCCACGGCCTGGCACTTTCGATCTGGTCCGTAGCGCTGATGTTGGCGTTTCCCCAATACATTTCCGAACGTCGGGAATCCGCCACCCGGATCGGACTCGAGTACCTGTCGAGTTCCCTGGACGCTTCGATGCAGCAAAAAGTCGTCGCGACCGGACTCGGTTGGCTGCGCCTCTACGGCTCGGAGCCGGAACGTATTGTTCGCGCGGAGCGTCGTGGGGTAAGGGAACGCCAGCCGGTCGGAGCCACAATTGCGACAACGAAAGTCGCAACAGAGCATCGGCCGACCTGGATTCCTTACGGCGGAGAAGGTCAGACGATTGTGATTCCTGTGCACATCGATGGACCGGAATTCGGCCAGCAATTGCAGTTTATTTTCGACACGGGTGCGACGCTTACCACCCTGACTCGAGATGCTCTGGACGCCCTCGACATTCAACTCGACGACGGAGCACCCACGATTCTACTGCGCACTGCTGCAGGAGAAATGGAAGCTCGCCTCGCACTCGTCGACGCCGTCTGGCTCGACGAGGAAGTGGTCGAGTGGGTCACGGTCGCGGTCTGCGAATCCTGTGCGAGCCCGACGACGGCGGGCCTCCTCGGACTCAATGTATCGAGCCACTTCCGGGTTTCGATCGATCATGAATCCGAACAACTCGAATTCGTCCCGCGTCGCGGTAGACGCAATCGCAAACTCGACATTCAACCTTGGCTCGATTTGAGCTCCGTGCTGCGTCGCTGGGACGATGGGCGACTCGAGTTGACGATCGAGGTCGAAAATCGATCCCGCCAGGGGATCCGCAGCAGCGTGCTCGAGGTGAAGTGCTCCGAAGAGAACTTCACCATTCGACTCGATCCCATCCCGGCATTTGGTTCCGTGAGTCAAGTGGCCTCCCTGCCCAGAAACAGCCTCTGTGAGAACTTCGAAATCAGGCCATTGGCAGCAAGCTGGGAAACCGACCGGTTCTAGCAGCCCGTTGAGAGTGGGAAACCGCGCCAGCTCGCTCGTCCAAGGTCTCGACTACTAGCGAGACCAGAGCTCCGACAATGCCATCGGGTGCACCTGAAGCCACTCGAGAAGAGGGTTGTACAAGCGCTCGAGGAATCGCGAGCAGAGGTGCTCGTCAACTTTCTCCCGGTCGGTTCGGAACGAACCGCAAGGTCTGCTTCATAAAGCATCCCCCCGAGCAATGCGGCGACGATCAGGCCTACACCCGGACAGAAGAATTCATTGCCGGGAGTCGGCAGGGCTGAACAGATCTCGGTTGACGCAGCGGCGACCCTGGCTCGCTTACATCGAACAGCGCATTAAATCGGCCGCGCTGTCGGCAACCATCGCGCACCCGCGTTCCTGGTCGGTTGCAGCCTTGCACTTCGTCAGCGTCTCGCTGTGGGAATCGGCGCGGTTTCCGAGCAGTTTGCGAGCGTGCCGCACCAGCTTGCTGCACTCGCTCGCCGCGACAGGTTCGTATGAGTCGCCGCAACCTGTTGCAAAGAGGAACGCGATTGCAGCGATGGCGCCCATCCAGCGAATCTTGCTGGCCTTCGAACCATTTCTAGATTTGTTCGTCGTTTCGATCATCAGGTCCTCGCTCGGTATTTCAACCGGCCATGCGTAGCCTTGAATGCCACACCTCTCCGTCGTCTCTCCGCCGTCAGAAATTTAGATCGCAACAGCGAGCGTCCTCGCAACCTACTCAGGGGGAGTGCTGAGTCCCGCAGAAGAAACCATCGGGGTGGGCTAGGAGAACCCAACACAAGCGAAAACGCTGTCATTCTTATCCGGAATCCCGATCACTATTCCGCGCGCAGGCATAAAGGAGATTCGTGGGTGTGCCGACCTGCGAAGGGATTGCCTTTTTCTGATCGACTCGAATTAGTCTGAGGTGAGGAGGCGCTGGTCTGTGTATTCGATTTTCTTCGGCGATTTCCTGCTCGAGGCAGGCGAGATCGACGAATGTCAGCTGTCCGAGGTTCTTGACTACCTCGCGGACGCGAACATTCCGGTCGGAAAACTCGCAATCCGAGGCGGTCTCCTGAATAAAGACCAGGTCGATCAAATTTGCAGCGCCCAACGCAGCCAGGACCTGGCCTTCGGAGAAATCGCCCAAGAACTGGGTCTGCTCAACGAAAAGCAGGTCACACAACTCCTGCACGAGCAGAGTGAGACGTTCCTGTACATCGGGGAAGCACTGGTGCAGCGCGGCGCAATTACTGAGGACCGGGCCAGCGTGATGTTGGATGTCTACAAACAACAGGCCGAAGCTCAATACGATACAGCCGACACGATTCCAGAAGAACTTCGCAGCCATCCATTCCTGCACCCGGTGCTCGAAGCACTTCCCCGAGTCGCACTGCGCTTGGGCCGTCTGCAGATTCGCACCTCAGCCGCACAGTACTTCTCGGGAACCCTCCCGCATCCACACGGAACCGCGATCCTGGTCGAAACTGACCCTGAGATTCGCATCGGCTTTGTCGCGAGTGACTCCCTCATCAACCGTCTCGCAAGCGAAATGCTCGCACTCGACGGCGACGCAATCACAGATTCAGATCGCGAAGATGCCCTCGGCGAGTTCGTAAACATCCTCGTGGGCCTCGCCAAAGCCAAAATAGAGGGCTCCGGCCCCCGAATCGAAATGGGCGTCCCAGAAACCTTGGCCAGCCCCGACGCGGGCTTCGCTTTCGAGCTGCAGACCAGCGGCGGTCGCGCAGCATTGATCCTCGACATCGTTTGAAACGTTTGTGATGAGTTCATTGAGTACATGTCGTGAAGGGTGGGTTGGATGGTTGTTGAGGGGGATGGGCGACGGCGCTGACAGGGGGTGAATTTTAATTCACGAATTGTAGTTTCGTTTATTTTATTTATCTGACGCATTATTAGGTTGATAAGGGCGATAGTCCCTGCTACAGTAGAGGCATGGCAGTAATCAAGCAGCTCGAACTTTGTCTTGCAGAAGCGCATGACCTCTGGACATGGGGGACCGCGCAAAGGGGCTGGGGCCAAACGGGTTGGGCGGGGCCAGGTGCCTCATCGACAGCGATCTAATTTCAATAGACTCACTCCCGCCCATGTGACGTTGCGTGTTGTAAAGGGACTCTCGAACCTTCGGCAACGATCACTCGTGATGGAAGTGCGGAAGACCTTCGCCCAGGGGTGTGAGCGCGGCGACTTCCGGCTGGTTGAGTACTCCATCCAGCACAATCATCTTCACATGATCGTTGAGGTCGAGTCTCAGGATGCCCTCTCCCGGGGCATGAAGTCGATTGCTGCTCGGTTTGCACTGGCTGTGAATCGTGTCTTTAAGCGCACCGGGAAGGTGATTGCAGGCCGATATCACGTTCAGCTTCTCACTTCGCCCCAGCAGGTGCGCAACGCGCTTCGTTATGTACTTCTCAATATTCGAAAGCACTTCAAACAGCGAAACGGCCATGCGCCGCCGGTGAAGATCGACGAAGCCTCTTCGGGCAGCCAGTTCGACGGCTGGCGCGCAAGCTCCGAGAGCTTGCGCGTGAAGGCATCCACCCAGGAAGAAGTAGGAGTCGCCAAGGCAGCGAGCTGGCTCCTCAGCAAAGGCTGGCGCAAACGCGGCCTAATCAACCTCTCCGCAATACCTGGCTAAAAACTCTCCCCCACCCCAGCCCTCTCGCCGACGCCCAGCCCGTCCGCACTACCAAACCGGCCCTTTTCCCTAACCGCCCAACGGGCAACCAAGCCGGGTAGAAGGATGCCCCCGAGCCTCCTCCGCATAGGCCCGTGACTGTCCGTTTAGCGATCCCCCGGACGAACCAAGGTGACATCCCCCGCAATGACCCGCAGAACTTCACCATCATCTCGCTCGAGCTCGAGCGCACCATCCTCCGCAATTCCTCGCGCCGTACCGAGCAAAGTCGACCCGTCCACCCCCGAAACTTGAACCTGCTGCCCCTTCATCGAAAAACGTGCGTCGTAGCGGGGGAGCAATGCCGTAAATCCCTTTTGAGCGTGGAGGTCGAGTACTTCTTCGAGGCATGTGTACAACTGCCGGACGAAGGCGGCGCGGTCGATTGTTTTTCCTTCGTGGCTGCGCAGGCTGGTTGCGCGATCGCGGAACTCTTCGGGTAGCTCGCTGCGTTCGATGTTGAGGTTGACGCCGATTCCGAGGATTACGAAATCGATTTGGGTGGCTTCGGCGCTGAGTTCCATCAAGATGCCCGAGGTCTTGAGCCCCGAGAGCAGGATGTCGTTTGGCCATTTGATTGCGACACAGTCGGGGTCGCTCAGGGAGTTGGCGATTGCGTCGGCCACCGCGATCGCCGCGCTCGGAATCAGGGTTGGTGCCTGGGCGGTGTCGAGTTGGGGGCGCAGCACGATTGAGGTGTAGACGTTCAGATACTGGGGAGAGAAGAAGGAGCGACGCAAACGGCCACGCCCGGCGGTCTGGCCTTCGGCGACGACCGCGGTTCCGTGTTCGGCTCCCTCTCGGGCGAGATCGAAGGCGACCCGATTGGTCGAATCCGTCGAGTCGAAGTAGTGGATGTCCTTTGCGAGCCAGAGATTGCCGAGCCCGGCCTGGAGTTCCTCGGGATACAATCGGTCGGGCCGTGAGGTCAGCAGGTAGCCGCCGCCGCGTTCCCCCTCGATCGTATAGCCGCGACCTCGCAAGCGTTCGACGTGTTTCCAGATCTGGGCGCGGCTGACGCCGAGTTGTTCGGACAACCGTTCTCCGGAGAGCGGACTTCCCGGCGACTGGCCGAGGATTTCGAGGACCCGTCCTGCGCCGCCGCTAGCCACGATGCTTGCGGCGGCGGGCCGCTGTCCCCGGTCCCGCCTCCATTTCGAGCGAAACGTCCGCGACTTTGGCGGAATGGGTGAGGGCGCCGACGGAGATTCGATGGACGCCCGCTTCGGCATAGGCTCGGACATTGTCGAGCGAGATGCCGCCGGACGCTTCGAGCAATAGACCCTCGGGCATTGCATCGGCGATCTCGCGGATCTCTGCTGGGCTGCGGTTGTCGAGGAGCAAGAGATCGACCCCTGCATCGACGGCTTCGCGAGCCTGGTCGAGGGATTCAACTTCGCACTGGACGCGCAGGTTTGCCGGAGCGTTTTGGCGAGCCAGTCGCACGGCTTGGGCAACTCCACCCGCTGCAGCGATGTGGTTGTCCTTGAGCAAGATGCCGTCGAACAGGCCGATGCGGTGATTGCTACCGCCCCCGGCCAGGACCGCGTACTTGTCGAGCAGTCGCCACCCCGGAATGGTCTTGCGGGTATCGATGATCTCGACGCCACTGCCCGAAACCGCGTCGACATAGGCTCGGGTGTGTGTGGCGACTCCGGCCATGCGTCCGAGAAAGTTGAGTGCGAGACGTTCGCCCGCCAGCACGCTCAAGACTGAACCGGAGATGCGCAGCAAAGGTGTTCCAGCTGGAACCGTCTTGCCGTCTTCGGTCTGAAGCTGGAGATCGAGCCCGGGATCGATGCTGCGAAACACTTCTTCGACCAATGGCAGGCCACACACCACCATGGTCTGACGCGATTCGATACGGGCTTGTCCACGTGCATCTCGCGACAGGACCGTCCCACTCGTTACGTCGCCTGGGCCAATGTCCTCGGCGAGCGCCAGCACGAGCAGTGGGCGCCAGGCGGATTCGGGAGGGAAATGGAGATTGGACACGGACGCTCCGATAGAAAATTCGCGCCCAGTCTAGCAGCTCGAAATTCAGCTCGGGCTGCGGAGGCTCTCTATCGGCGTCCTACTCTTCGCCTTCTTCTTCGCCCTTCATGCGGCGAATTTCGTCACGAATCAGCGTCTCGGCCATCTGCGGGATGACCTCCCACGCGATCTGTTCGACGCGCTTCATGAGCTGGCGGACGATGTCGTCCGAGAGATCGGAGAACGCTTCCCACGCCACCTTTTCAAGGGTGTCGTTGATGCGATCGCTCATCTCCGGAGTGATTGTGGGACGCGTGTCCTTGCTGCCGGCCGCGCTGGCTTCCGGGTCCGGAACGGGTGCGGAAGGTGCGGGTTCTGGATCGCTCTGCGGACTGAGATCCAATGGGGACGTGTCGCTTTTGGCTGGGGCCGGCGGAGTTGGGTCGGGAGTCATCGAAATGGGATCGGGGGCCGTCTGGACTCCGGCCGGAATGCCGGCGCTCCAACTGGCATTGTCTCCCCCGAGATCGACGTTGAGGTCTGAAGCCGAAACATCGTAGTCGTTGGCATTGGGGGGCACGATCGACTCTGCGTTGGGTGCACCCGCGAAGTCGATGTCGAGTCCCTGAGACGGAGGCAAGCCGGACGCGGCGGGGTCAGTGAGCGAATCGCCCAGGTTCGTATCGAGGTTTGGGCCCGTCGCGAACAAGTCTTCGCCCAACACGGTCTCGTCGCCATCCGGGGAGTCGATGTCGACTGCCGGCATCGCGGGTTGGCTAGCAAAGCTAAGTCCATCGAGGTCGAGCGAATCGTTGTCGGTCACTGCGTCAGGTGAAATGCCGGCAGCTTCAGCTTTGAGCGGTGCAGTTGGCGAATCCGTCGGAGCCGTGGGGGAAGGCGCGGGAGCGTCCTTCAGATTCATGCTGCCGATCGCAGTTCCAGTGGGGTCGTTTTCGCTGGCTTCGGGGCTTGCAGCACCGATCAGACTCGAATCTGAACTCAGACCCGGGCTGCCGAGAAAATCGTCTACCAGGACCGTCTGGCCGGGGTCGCTTGTTGCAACTTCTGATGCAACCCCGACGGCAGCTTCCGGGGAGTCAACGGCCAGGCTGTTGTCCAACAGATTTTCACCGAAGCTCTCGGGCATGATCGCGATGGTGCGGTCGCCACCAGCTCCGTCGAGCAAATCACTCAGGTCGGGACCGGAAACCATCGCGACCGTTTCTGCGCCCACGTTTTCTGCGCCCGAACCGTCCAGCGGTGACGTCAAGGGTTCGTTTTCGTGGTTTGTGGGTTCAGCGGTGGTACTGGTGCCAAATGCGAAGCTTTGGGCAGCGCTCGCCTCAGCCGGAGTCGAATCTGCGGAGGCTGCCGCTTCGGAGCCAGCCACATTCTCGTCAAAGAAATCGCCGTCAGCTGCGGGGGCCGGGGCTTCGGATGCTGCTTGTCTTTGCGCGAGAATCTCGGTGACACGGTCGACCAGGACTTGGGCCTCGAAGGGCTTGGTGATGTGACCGGTCGCACCTACGTCGCTGGCGCGACCTTCGTCGAAGGCTTCGAAGGTTCCCGTGAGCAGGAGCACCGGTGTATCTGCGAGGTCGGGGTTGCTGCGGATCGCAGAGCAGACTTCGTAGCCGCTCATTCCAGGCATCACGACGTCGGCGAGGATCACGTCGGGTTTGCACTCAATGGCACGGGTCACGGCATCGTCGCCGTTGTCCACCGTGACGATTTCGATGTCCTCGTTGGCGAAACTCAGGCCAACCAGCTTCTGAATCACCACGCTGTCGTCAGCAAGCAGCAGTGTAATCGGCATCTTCTCTCCCGTGGATCGCACATGACCCCAAGCGTTCGCGTGTGGACCGCGCCCAATGCGGCCCGTTCCACAAGCGTACATCTGGTGCGTAGTATCGTCGCCTGAGTGAGCGCAATTGATCGGTATTTTCAATTTTCTCGGCTGTAGAGATGGAACTCGACAGGTTCAAGCAGTGGGGGTGTAACACCGATACCGTGAGAGAGGAGCTGGAGCTGGATGATCCTGCAAGCGAGCGCAGCGACCGATGTGGGCTTGCGTCGGCGTATGAATGAGGATCGTTATGCTCTGGTGCCAGATTTGGGCCTCTATCTGGTCGCAGACGGCATGGGAGGGCATCGCGCCGGTCAGATGGCCAGCCAGATCGCAGCCGAGACCGCAGTGCGCACCATTTTTGCTCTCGAAGGCGCGGTTATCAGCCTGTCCGAAAAACTCAGACAAGTCGTAGCCTGTGCGAATCGAGAAATCTTCAACGCCGCCCGGGAGAACCCAGAGTTTGAGGGCATGGGGACCACCCTGGTAGCCATTTTGGCCGCGGAGGGTCGCTTGGCCCTGGCACACGTTGGAGACAGCCGTGCCTACCTGTTGCGAGACGGCTTGATTCGGCCACTGACAGACGATCATTCGCTGGTGGCAGAACTCGTCCGCCGCCGTCAAATCACCGCGGAGGATGCACGGGAGCACCCCCATCGTCACGTGCTGACCTGTGCACTCGGCGTGCGACCCCAGGTCCAGGGGGATTTGCTCGAAATGACTCCCAGGGAAGGGGATGTCTTCGCCATGTTCAGCGACGGCCTTACCACTCACCTGCGAGACGAAGAGATCGCACTGGCGCTCAGCAACACCCCGGACCTCCAGGAGGCCTGTGACGGCCTGATCAGCATGGCAAACGATCGCGGCGGTGAGGACAACATCACCGTGGTGTTGGTGCGCTGTGAAAAATCTGGGGAGTAGACCGGCGCCTGAGATCGGCGCCGGTCTTCCCTGATGGACGGATGGATTGACGGATGCAAGCTTCCGTCACCCTGACGACCGGGACCGATTAGCGATCAACCGTCGCCTTGAGCTTTGAGCGGAGTCGGAGTACCGCTTTGGTGTGAATTTGGCAGACCCTGGATTCAGTGATGCCGAGGATGTTCCCGATCTCTTTCATGTTGAGATCTTCGTAGTAGTAGAGAGAGATGACGAGGCGCTCTTTCTCGGGCAGTGTGCCAATCGTGTCCGAGATGACGTGCTTTGTCTCGAGTACCTTCAGCGAAGCAAACGGATTCTCCGAGCTGACATCCTCGATGATGTCGGCGAAGCTGCCCGTCCGATCCATGTCTGAGTGATTGCCGCGGATCTCTTCGAGATTGACTAGCGAGATGCCGCGCACTTGGTTGAGCAGGTCGTGAAACTTATCGATCTGCAGGCCGAGCGAGTCGGCGACTTCGTCTTCGGTGGCGCTACGGCCGAGGCGCTGCTCGACTTCTCCGTAGGCGCGTTCCAGTTTACGGCTCTTCTGACGCACGCTTCTCGGTACCCAGTCCAGGGATCGCAACTGGTCGAGAATCGCACCCTTGATACGAAACTCTGCGTAGGTCTTGAACTTACAGTTCTTGTCCGGATCGTATTTCTCGATCGCGTCCATCAATCCGATCACGCCGGTGTTGTGGAGGTCGTCGAGATCGATGTGGGACGGCAAGCGGACCGCGATACGATTGACGATGTATCGGATCAGTGGTGTGTGTTCGAGAACGATCTGTTCTTTCAGACCCGACGGAATTGCGCAGTACTTTTCTTTTGCATCTCGGAGCAGAGCTTCCATTTTCTTCCTTGGCCACGTCGAATGAACTTGCTTCGGGGACAGTCACCTGCTGTCTCGCGATGTGATGTGCGAGGTAAAAGCAGGGGTCATGCCAAAGTCTTTGGTAGGCGAAGAAAAGTTATGAGAAGTTTCCGCAGGCATCGCACTCCATCGAATATGGAATGAATATAATTCAATAAATACAATGACTTACATAACTTTATGGAGTTCGAAATGGCGTGGGTAGAATGCTTGCTTGGGTGCAGCCTGATGCGGCACTTCCCATCATTTGCGCGCATCTGCGTCACGATTTCGACGAAAAATCGCAATACGAATTACGATTCCGTCGCTCGCTTGACGCTATTTGTCACGCGCATACATCCACGCCGATTGGGCGGGTCTTTGCGGTCTTGGCAAATGAGCAGCTGAGTGGATTATCGGAATGCGTCCGCAGAAACTTCAGGACGATTGGGGCTCGAGCCCCTTTTTCTTGATCTTCTCGAGCAAAGTCGTGCGATTGAGTCCGAGAAGTCCCGCCGCCCGATTTTTGTTCCAGTGAGTCTGCTCGAGGGCTTGCAGGATGAGGTCTGTTTCGAGTTGAGCGACGACCTCGTTGAATTCGATGCCGGCGTCGGAAACCCGAGGGGCAGGGTGCGATCTCTCCTGCACACGATGGAACTGCGCCGGCAGATCTTCACCGCCAATCTCGCCTTCTGAACGCAAGATCATCACGCGCTCGATCAAATTTTTGAGCTCGCGCACGTTTCCGGGCCACGCGTAGTTCATCAGCAGCTTCATCGCTTCTTCACTAATTCCGTCTATCTCCGTGTTCCGCTCCTGATTGCCCAGATCGATGAAGTGATGGACCAGCAGCGGGATGTCGTCCACCCGGTCGCGCAAGGGCGGGGCCTCGATTGGGAGCACGTTCAAGCGGTAATAGAGATCTTCGCGAAAAATTTTCTTTTCGATCAGTTCTTCTAGATGCTGATTTGTGGCAGCAATTACGCGCACGTCGACTTTGATGGTCTTCGATGAACCGACCGGCTCGAAGGTACGTTCCTGCAGGACCCGTAACAGCTTGACTTGCAGGTTGGGGCTCATATCCCCGATCTCGTCCAGAAAGATGGTTCCGCCGTCTGCTAGGGCAAAACGGCCTTCTCGGTGGTGCACAGCGTTGGTGAACGCGCCCTTTACATGTCCGAAGAGTTCGCTTTCGAGCAGTTCTTCGGGGATGGCGCCGCAGTTCACCGTCACCATCATGCGATTTGCGCGTCCACTGTTGTAGTGGAGCGCCCGCGCGATCAGCTCTTTGCCGCTGCCACTCTCACCGGTGATCAACACGGTACTGTCGGTGTTCGCGACTTTTTCGACGATACTTAGAACCTCTTGCAGTGCCTGGCTCTTGCCAATGATGTTGTCGAATTTGTAGCGAGAGCGCAGTTGGCTGTGCAGGGCGCGGTTTTCCGTTTTGAGTCGCCCGTGTTCGATCGCCTGGTCGACCAGGCGCCGAACGACGTCGAGTCTTTCCTGCTCGAAGGGCTTTTCCAGGTACCAGAATGCTCCAGCGCGCAGGGCTTCAATGGAATTCTCGGCGCTGCTGTAGCCCGTGATCACGATGCACGGGAGGTCGGGTTCGACATCGTGAATCTGGCGGACGAGTTCGAGGCCGTTGATCCCCGGCATCTTGATGTCGCAGAGCACCAGATCGACCGGCTGCGAAGACACGATGCCCATGGCCTCGGTGGCGTCCCGGGCCATCAGCACGTTGTGACCAACGCGCGCGAGAATGCGCTCTAGCGCTCGACGGTAAAGCTCTTCGTCGTCTACTACCAGTACGTGAGATTTTCGCAGGGTGGTTCTCCGGCTAGCGGAGGGGGGCTGGAAAAATATTAGACGCACTGTGAGCCGCCATCAACCCAAAGTCAACAAGCCGAGTGCGAATTCCGCGCGAATTTTGACACATTACGAATCACAAAGCCTTTAACATCGGTGAGAAGTGACTTTTGCATCGGTAGATCGGCTTTCCGGCGTCCGCGGGATCGGATACAATGGAGATTCTACATCCAAGCCCCCCGAACGAATGCGGCCAGTGCGAAGCCGGCGTGGGAGCCAATGGTTTGGAACGATCATCCCCGACGATCCGTATCGTAGTCCTCGGACCCCAGTTCACCGATCTCGAATCCGGCGCGAGCGACACGCTTCGCTCGCTCGGGCGGCTCGGTGCGGAAGCATCGATTGATACGCGATCGATTGTCGCGACCTTCGGCGACGATGTCGACCCTGACGCGCTCGACCTGATCGTGCTGGACTGCAACGACAGGGAAGAGAATCGTCGTTGGTTGGACTGCGTGAGCACCTTGGGGCCACCGATCCTGGTCGTGTTGCGCGACGACGACGAAGAAACCGCGCTGGATGCTTTCCGCTGCGGCGCCACCCAGTGTGTTCGGGCCGGCGAAGACTACGCGAATTTGCTGCCCGCGACTGCCCTCGAGCTGATCCACAGTTGGCAAGGCCAGCGAGAACGGGGAAAGGTCGAACGGCGAATTCGCTGGCTCGAAGATCTTCACGACGCCATCGTGAGCCAAATCCCCGCGGCGCTCGTGGTGATCGATCGCGATGGGCGGGTCGTGACCGCCAACCCCGAATGTTCTCGTCTGTTGTCCATTTCGGAATCCTCCGCGATCGGCAATGACTTTGTGAAGGTTTGTCCAGAAGAGCTCTATCGCGAAGGCGAGTTGGCTGTGATGCTCGCAGCGGCGCGCAGAGGCGAGCACGTTCCCGCGCGTCGAGTTCGTTGGAATCGTGTGGGCAGTGTGTCCCCCCTGGTCGCCGACGTGCATAGCCAGCTCCTGAACAACGAGGGGCGAGTGCTGCTGGTGCTCACCGACGTCACTGAAATCGAACGACAGGTCGAGCAGATTGATGAATTGCAGCGCTACAACGAAAACATCATTCAGAACATCAACAGCGCATTGGTGGTCGTGGATACGGCGCGGAAAATCAGCTTCGCAAACCCGACCGCCGAAAGCATTCTCGGGGTCGAGAGTGGCAAGCTGATCGGACGTGCCATCGCGGATTGGTTCCGTGACGATGAAGCCGAAGAGAACTCGATCGTCCGCACTCTCGTTGCAGGAGTCAGCTTCAAGGGCGCGGAGAGCTTGATCGCCTGCGAAGACGGTCGCATGATTCCGGTGGGGATTTCATGCAGCCCGCTGCTCGACCGCGCGGGGGAACCTCTGGGCGCGGTGGCCATTTTCCAGGACCTGAGCGAAATCAAGCTGCTCGAGCGCCAGATGTTGCAGAGCGAGAAGATGGCGTCGATCGGGCAACTGGCCGCAGGGGTGGCCCACGAGATCAACAACCCCGTCGGCTTCATTCACGCGAATCTATTTCAGGCTTCGGAGTATCTGCAGGATCTCGAAGGGGTCTGGAGTCGACTCGACGTCTTGCAGGAAACGATCGAAAATGGCCGAGGCATCGATGAAATCCGTGCGGCATCCGAATCGCTTCGACAGGTCTGCCGTGAGATCGACCTCGACTACGTCAAGAAGGACTTCGCCAAGGCTCTGAGTGAATCGCAGGAAGGATCAGAGCGAATCCGGCACATTGTTCGCGATCTGCGCGATTTTTCACGGCAGGATACCGGCGAAGCCACCCTTGCTGACGTCAATCAGTGTATCGATTCCACGGCACACATCGTGTGGACCATGATGAAGCACGTGGTGACCCTGAAGAAGAACTACGCGGAGCTTCCTCCTCTGCGCTGCTATCCTATGCAGCTCGAACAGGTGCTGTTGAATCTTCTGGTCAATGCCTGTCAGGCGATTGAAGAGAAGGCCGACGACGAGTCGGGAATCGCGGGCGAAGTCGAAGTGCAGACCGAAGCCCGTGACGGAGGGGTGGCGATTACCATTCGCGACAACGGTGTCGGGATTCCGGCAGAAGATCTCGGTCGAATCTTCGATCCGTTCTTCACGACAAAGGACGTGGGAGCGGGAACAGGTCTGGGGCTTTCGACGTCATATAGTCTGATTCAGCGGCACGGTGGCGAGATCAAGGTTGAAAGTGAAGTGGGCAAAGGGACTATCTTTGAAATCTGGCTTCCCGGGGGCCTTGAAGCGGATAGCCCGGTGGAGGTAGAAACAGATGGGGACTGACACGGACGAGACTGAGCCCGTCGTCTTGATCGTCGACGACGAAGTCCGAATTCTCGCTGCCATGCGACGAACCTTACGTCGCGAGGGTTACGAAATTTTGACGGCCGAAGGCCCTTTTGAAGCGCTTTCAGTGATCGACCAGCGAAACGTAGATCTCGTGCTTTCGGATCAAATGATGCCCGGCATGCGTGGTGTGGAATTGCTCGAAGAAATTGGGCGGCGAAGTCCGAAGGTCGTTCGGATGTTGATCACGGGCTGGGCCGAGGAGATAAAAGCCGATGAACTCGGATCCCTGGGCATTCAAGGGCCCCTGCCCAAGCCATGGGACGACGCCGAATTGAAGGAAACACTGCGCAAGGCGCTGGCAGTTGTCGGCGCGCGCAGAGTCGAGCAAGAGTAGCTTTCGCTCGACCCGTGCCTCAGAGTTTTCGCAAATACTCGATCGATGCGTTTTGGGTGTTCTTTGCCCCCACGTTGAGAACGCGAAACCGGCGCTGACTGCCCTTCATGTAATACAGCCGTCCCTTGCCCGCGAATCCCATTTCGAAAATCGTGAGATGCGGAGGGATGCCGCCGACCTTGCGACGCACCGATACGTTGTCCGCTTCGTCGTTCAGGCGTTTGAGTTTTTCTTCGCACTTGAGCTT
>JADFNE010000046.1 GCA_022563535.1 Myxococcales bacterium | reverse complement strand
CATCGACCACTTGGCTGTCCACTTCGACTTCGTCTTGAATGGCCTGGACCATGGCCCCCACACCATCTGTAGCCTTCAGAAGAAGATCGACAACGTCCTGGTTTAACGCGCGAGAGCCGTCGCGGATTTCGTCGAGCAGGGTTTCAGCGCGATGCGCGAAGTTCGAAATGTCCGTGAACCCAAAGGATCCACTTGCACCCTTGATCGAATGCATCGCACGGAAGATCGAGTTGATCGTTTCTTCGTCGGGATCATCGAGGTCGAGTTCAACGAGCCCCGCCTCAATGACTTCAATGCCTTCAGTCGCCTCTTCAAAGAAGAATCCGACCAGCTGGGCTCGCAGATCGTTGCCAGAATCCGACATGCTTTTTAGTCCAGGACCTTCTTGATCGTGGATATCAGCTGATCTGGATTGAATGGCTTCACGAGCCAGCCCGTGGCTCCCCGCTCCTTGGCAATCTTCTTCTTCTCTGGGTCCATTTCCGTCGTCAAAACAAGAATCGGAGTGAATTTAAAATCACTGAGTTTGCGAAGTTCGCCGAGCAACTCGAGACCATCCATGTTGGGCATGTTGATGTCCGTGATTACGAGATCGATCGGCGACTGCTTGGCCTTGGCCAAGCCGTCAACTCCGTCCTCGGCCTCGACAACGCAATGCCCGGCTTCGACAAGGGTTCCTTGAACCAATTTTCTCATCGAAATTGAGTCATCAACGATCAATACATTTGCCATTTTCCCCTCGCAGTCGAATTCGGTGTGCCTAGCGTCCATTCGGATGCCCGCAGATCAGCAGTAGATTCTCTCCCGATCTTCGTTTTGTTCATTCAGCTTTCCTCGGCTCCGGGTGAGCCTTCGACGAGCTCGAGTTCCGACTCCAGATCGAGAACTCGCGCAATGTTTTTCAAAGAATCGGATGTCGACTTCCAGCTGACTTCGATGTCCTGCTCCCGCGCCTCCTTGAAAAAGGCGCTGAGCAGCTGGGCAATCGAGGTGTCTATGCGATTTACACCGTTCGCGTCGAGCTGAATGGGTAAGCGCAGATCGAGCGCGCTCATGAGTTCGTCATGGACGGAACTCGCCTGGGAAATGTCCAGATTTCCAGACCAGATCAGCGTCGATATGCTGTCGTCTGCCATGTCGTCTTCGTGCGCAGTGAATGGACTCCACCCGAGTCGAGAAACATCTCACACAGATTGATATTTCGGCTGTTGTGGGAATACCTTGACCCTAAGAACCGACGATGAACGTATCTCGAGATCGCGTCCCCAGGGTTGTCCGCCAAAGAGCCAGGGTCACGAGTTCTGAGATCCGATTCGGCTGCGATGGCCCCCCAGAGCGGCGACCGAGGCTCTGATGAGATCGATTGGGTTCGACTCACCCTTTTCCTCGGTGGCAACTCCAGTGGTTATCCCCAGATCGCATGAGATATTCCTGGGCCCGTGGCGACGGAATCCAACAGACGCACATATGCGTCCCAGCGCAGTCACTGCACCCGAGTGATCGGTATACGGAAAGAGCAGAGCCATTTCTGAGCCCGTATGACGGGCTACGAGATCACAGGCGCGCAGACCTTGCAGTAGATGCGACTCCACGTCCGCCATGATCTCCAGTGCGAACGCACGACCGTGTTCTATCTTGATGTCGGTGAGATTCTCGAGACTAACTAGACCCAGACTCAAGGGTTGACCCGAGCTCTTCGCATCGGCGAGTTCCAATCGAATTCTCTGCATCAAAACCGTTCGATCCATGCGCGGAGCGGCAGATCGCCAGGTCCTATCGCGACCAGTCACCGAGCTGGTTCGTTCAGACGCCGCCAACAACTCACCCGATCGCTCAAAGAAGTCTTTGATCGCTTTGGCGGTGTTCGGTCTTTGGATCAGATCGACGGCACCGGCGGAACGGGCGCGAAAAGCCCGACTTGGGTCACGCCGAGCGTTCATCATGAAAGCCGAGCAGCGCGACGTGATCGGATCGCGACGCCAGCTTTGAATCAGAGAAAAAGCCGAGGCATCTGGTAGCTCCCAGGAGACCAGCGCCAGGCACGGAACGTTGGCGCGAATCTTCATGTCCGCTTCAGCGGCCGTTCCTGCCGACACGACGCGATAGCCCCGTGCCTCAAAAAGGGCTCGCATCAAGTAGCGTTGACTCAGGGAGGGTTCGACCAGCAGGACCAGACGACTCTTAGCGTGCTGATCGACGGCGCCGACACTCAATCCTTCGACACCTGTATGCGCTCGCACTGACTCGAACATCATGTCATCCAGCTTCGACTGCGCTGCCGTATAGACGGGGCAAGGTTGCGTGGGGGACACGAACCGAAGCGCGTGCCACGAGGTGAATCCTCGGCAGTGCGTTCTCCATCCATGAGGTGCCAGCGAGGGTTCGGGTGGGTAGTGCGTGCGAATCAAAAAAGCCCGGCGATTCTCTTTGCTTACCGCACCCAGGCCTGTAGCGATTCTCGGCCGTCAACCCATCCGGGCATACATACCGGCGAGCACGAATCCCGCCGAGATGAAGCCCAATAATGCAGCGGTGAGGGCCACCTGACCTGCGCGGTGATGGCGGTGCGCGATGACGCGATCCGCCAAAGGGTCAGCGGGGTCCAGCGTAAACGATCGCGTCATCCGCAGCTGTCTGCTCCAGCGCAGACCGAGACCTCCTCCGACCACCATGGAGAACACGCATGTTTCGTGAAAGCGCAAAACCCAGACGGCGTTGCTGCTCCAAACGGAGAGATCTTCGCGACCGAGGAAGTAGAGTTTCAACCCGTAGGAGGCGATGAATCCGAGCACCAGGCAAGTGGCAGTGATCATCATCGCACGGTGTCGGCTTGGATTGCCGGCTCTGAGCTGTGCCAGCCCATAAAACGCGGATCCAACCACCAGTCCCATATTGAAGAATGCACACGTCCAATAGATGACTTTCGGGTCCATTCGCCAAGCCCCTCGAGATGTGATCGCTATGCGCAACTCGGCTTGCGCATAGCGCACGGTGCCAGAGCAATTACTCCTAGCATAGCGCTTCAACATACGCAGACCGGAGGACTTCCCTGCGAGGCTGCGACCCTTTGGTTAGCATTGCGGAATGGCTGTTGTTCATACGATTGTGGAAACGATTCCCGCACCCTTTGGCCCGTCTCGCCTGTCGGAAATGGCTGAGCCGCCGCGCGCGCCCTGCGAGGAATTGAACCAATGAGGCCTGTGCTCGACGCGAAAACGGTGCGCGAATGGGGTGAGCGCTATTCGAACTGGGGGCGCTGGGGAGACGACGACGAACGGGGCACGCTCAATTTCATTACTCCGGGTCGGATCTTGAACGCGTGCTCGATCCCCCGCACGGGACGTGTCACGTCGTGCGCTCTGCCGTTCGATGAGCACGGCCCCCAGACCGGTGTCGGCGGACGATACAACCCGATCCACGTCATGTTGGCGGATGGCGGCGACGCTCTAACGGGCGCACAAGATCATTTCCCCGGCGGCTTTCGCTACGCCGACGACGCCATTTCAATGCCCCTCCAGTGCGGCACCCAATGGGATGCCCTGTCCCACATCTACTACGACGGGTTGATGTACAACGGTCGAGATATTCGCCTGGTGACGAGTCGAGGGGCAGAAGCCAATTCGATCGATCGACTCAAAGCGGATGTGGTCGGACGTGGCGTGCTACTCGATCTGCCTCTCGTTCGCGGCTGCCGTTGGCTCGACGACGGTACCGCCATCATGCCCGAAGATCTCGACGCCTGCGCGGAAGAGCTAGGCGTGACGATCGAGTCCGGCGACATCTTGCTCGTGCGAACCGGCATGATGACCCGTTGCCTCGAACAGAAGTCCTGGCATGGCTACTGCGCGGGCCCGGCGCCGGGCCTTTCGCTCTATTGCGCACGTTGGCTCTATGAACGCGAGATTGCCGCGGTCGCGACCGATACCTGGGGTGTCGAAGTCAGACCCAACGAAACGGCCGATTGCTTTCAACCGCTCCACATGGTGTGCATTCGAAATACCGGGATAACCTTTGGCGAGATCTTCCAGCTGGACGATCTCGCGGAGGCCTGCGCCAGGGACGGCAACTATTCGTTCCTGTTTACGGCCGCGCCGCTGCCGATCACGGGGGCCGTGGGATCTCCGATCAATCCTCTGGCCATCAAGTAAACGAAGCCGCGGGGCGAGCACGACCAGAACAAGGGGTACCAAGAATCCCTGGGAGCGGATCGATAGACCCTCTGGAAAGCGGCTACGGCGTCCGCGCTCCCAGGGCCGGTGGCGCTGGGAAACCTTGCATTCCCCCACAACACCGAATCTTCTTGACGATTGATGTTCGGCTTGCGTTCAGAACGCCGCCACCTCACTCGCCGTAGAATCGCTACATTTCACTTGATACCCCCTTGTCCCGGCATAGAAATGTCCAGCAGGGCCCAGTACCCCGCATCCGACTCCCGCTTTCCAGGGTGGGCGCCGCTCCTACCCCTACGGGCCGCCTCCCCGCGACAACGCCAAGTCCCGATCGCGAAACCCAGACCGCGCGTTCACCAAGAGACTCGGGGATGAGTGAGATCCCCTGCTCCCAACGTATCGGAGACGCGAGAGCCGGTCCACTGAGACTTGCATCCAGAGCACAATCATCGGCCCACTTCGAGAATCGAGGCTAGACTCGGGCGCCGCCTAGCGTCGACAAGTCCGGCGCACCCGTCACCGCCCTGGCATGCCAAACCAACACTCAGTAAGGGGAATTTGTGTGGAACGTCGTGTTACTCGCAGCAGCCCGTTGAACAGACCCCGCCTGCGCCGGGTTGCCACGAGTCGCAGCGCATGAACGCCCGACTCGTCCTCTATGCGATGCTCTCGGCCGTGATGGCCGTGAGTTGGGCGTCGACCTGCGTGATCTATCGAGCCGCTGAGATCGGCAATCTGGTCGCTCCGATCGACAACCGGTACTCAGGCAACCTCGACGCGGTGGTGGTCGGGAGCGGCAACGGGTTCGAGAACCCCGAACGCATGGGTCCCGCCATTGCCATCGGCTGGGAAGAACGTCTGCTACTCGTCGATGCCGGGCGAGGCGTCGCCGAGGCGTTGCGTTCCGCATCGATCCCCCTCGCCCAGCCCGAGGCGGTGCTGCTGACCAACCTGCTGCCGGAAAACACGGTGGGGCTGGACGATCTCCTGCTCACCGGGTGGCGTCAGCCCCGGCAGCAGCCGCTCCGGGTATACGGCCCTCCTGGAACTGCGGCGCTGTGCGAATCGTTGATGCAGACCCATCGAATCGGTGTTGAAGCCGAGGCCCGCGGTCGCGGACTTCCGCTCGAGGGAGCCATGCTCACAGGCTTCGACGTGGACCCCGGCTGGACAGCAGAACTCGACGACCTCGTCATTCTCGCCAGCGACCTGCCCGGCGGACCCCTCCCCGCCCTGGCCTGGCGCTTCGAACGCAATGGGCGCTCGATTGTGGTCGCTGGCGCGGGCTGGGCAGCGGAGGCGGTGATCGAAACCGCCATGGGCGCCGATGTGCTCTTCCACGAAGCGACGATCATTCCCGATGCCGACACTGCCGAAGAAGCCGGCATCACGATCGACCCCGAGTTGCTGCGACTCGAAGCCGCACTTCACACCGCCCTGATCGACGTGGGCGGCATCGCGGAGCGGGCCAAGGTCGGCACCCTGGTCTTGTACAGAATGCGCCCGCCACCGTTCTATGACTTCGAGGTGTCGAGCACTGTGAGAAAGACCTACAGCGGCGACATCGTCATCGCGGCGGACGGCGAAGAGGTCAAGACACGTCGTCCATGATCCGGTCTCGACCGGGATCATTCTTCAGATCAGGATGCCCTCTGGATCGAGTTCGTCCAGCAACTCTCGTGCGCGCAGGTGCCAGGGAAGCGGTGGCGCTGGGCGATCGTCGAATGCGCGCTCTCCGACATAGCGACGGCGTTGTTGGACGTAGTAGTCCTCTCCCCGGGTAATGCGAATGGCTTCGTCGATGATCCGCAGCGCGCCATCGCGGTCGCCACGCACGAATAATACTTCGGCCAAGGTGTCGAGAATGGTCGGATCACTGTACTCCGTGCGGTCGGCCGCACGCTCGGCGAGTTCCAGGGCCGCCAGCAGTTGCTCCGCGTTGGCGTCACTCTCGGTCGCCATGCGCCAGGCGATCTCGTTATCGCTGCTGGCACCCATTTCCGATACCGCCAGCAATTGCCATGCATAATCCTCGAGAGCGTGCGACTCACGCAGTACCAGCGTCCCCACGTTCACCAAAGCAAGCGCCGTCAGCCCGGCAATCCCCCAGGCGAAGCGCCGAACCCAAGGTCCTGCCGGGTGCAACATCACGGCCTTTCCGGCTAAGAGACGAGTCGTGCAGTAGCCCGCGACAAAACCTCCCAGATGTGCTTCGCCCGCGACAAAGGGAAGTGTGAAGCCCGTGAAGCCCTCCATCAACAGCAGGGCGATAAACGGTCTGCGCGGCACGCGCCACCAGACGGGAAGCCGATCACTGTGATTCAATTCGAGACACAGCGCCGCTCCGGCCAACCCCATCACAATGCCCGACGCCCCCATCACGGGGTTCTGGCTGGCGGCATAGCTCGACAGCATGGCCACGAACCCTGATGCGCCCATCACGACCCCGGTGCGGAGCGGGCCCAGGGGTCGCTCGACAAGCAGCGACAAACCCAGCAGGCCAAGCAGATTCAAGATGAGGTGCAGGGGAACGGTCGATACTCCGTGCAAAAAGTTGGCACTCACAATGCGCCAAAACTGGCCCGCGTCTATGAGAAGCGGATTCAACGCAGCAATTTGTTCGACGAACGGGTCTCGATACTGCACCAAATAGACCACGATGCAGAAGAACGAGAACCAGCGCGCGACTCTCTGGGGCGCCGGTCGGCGGGCAAAGCCATGCACCTGGGAAACTCGGGCGAGTTGTTCCAATCCGAAGGGTTGCCGAGCGATCGCTCGAGAAAGGCATTCTGTCAGGCGCTCGGGACCGTCGTCGTCGCGAAAGCGGCCGCGGCGAAACGACATGATGTCCTTGCGGGTTCCCAGCCAGAAACCGTATCGCGTCGCGGCAAAGTGCGTGATGTCGCGATACGGAATTGTCTTGGAGTGCAGCCAACTCCGCGGAGCAGGAAGGCGAAGGGCGTCCTCGCCCAAAATGAATTCCATTCCGCGGCGAGACAGCGCAACTCGCTCCTCATCAGCCACGCGGTCTGGAGTTCCGTCGTCGGTGAGAGTTTCAGAACTCACGCTTCGAATATCGCCTTCGCGATCGAGTCAGTCCTTCTTGGCGACCGCGATCGTCGGAAATACCCTCGTGTAGACCAGGAACACGAAACCGTACGCGCCAAAGAATCCGAGGGCGATCAGGATCTGGTACATGCCGAGGTACGAAGTGCTGTCGTTCTTGATGACCGAAGGCCATATCAGCAGGTTGCGTTCGAGCCAGAAGCCGAACAGAACGATCGCGGCAACAGGACCGAGAACCCAAGTGGTCTTCTTGGCCACTTGACTCAAAAGAACCCAGAACGGAATGATCCAGAGACAGGCCCAGGTCGTCATCGCGGTCCAGCCATAGGCGTTGTTCAGTCGTGTCCAATCGAAGTCCCAACTCGACCACGCCTTGGCCCAGGACGCCGCGCTGACGGCGCCCTTGTCGATCACGAACTGATTGCCCAGGCGATCCATGAAGAACTGGGTCTCTTCCGGAAGGTTGCCGTACCAGATCACCAGGTACTGCGACCAGAAGAGGTACATCCAGAAGATCGAGAAGGCGAACATCAGTTTGCCGATGTCGTGCATCCGATCCTCGGTGATCAACCCCTCGAAGCCCGGAGCACTCTTGTAGAACGTGCAACAGAGCGCAACCGCCGCGACCGCCGAGAGAATACCTCCCCAGGTCACATAGGCGCCGAACAGGGTCGAGAACCAGGTCTGCTCCATGGACATCACTTGATCGAATATGAAAAACGAAAAACCAAATGCGTAGAAGAATAGAAGCGGTGCCGCACGCTTCGATAGCAACGCGAAGGCTGCATCACGCTCTTCGACATCACCCTTCCAGTTGGCAGTCCATCTCTTGGCCATGTTCTGGGCAAAGCCCGTGGCCTTACCGTCGAGATTGTCGGCGAGGCCCTTGAGCATGGGGCGGTTCGAAACCTTGAGGAACCACACCGTCGACAGGGCGAGTACACCCAGAATGAACAGGTCCGTTCCATAAACCCGGGTCGTGTTGAGCCAAACCTCCTTGCCGTGAACTGCACCTTCGCGCTTCCACTCGAAGAGGTAGTCCCCACCAAAGTAGCCGATGCAGGCGAGGACGAAGGAGATCGGCACCCAGGCCGCCAGTGCTTCGAACATGCGACGCAGCGGGCCGGGCCAGTTGGCACTCACCACCACCATGATGGCGGCAAAGGCCAACCCACCCAGGGACAGCGCGAGGAAGTAGATGAAGTTTGCGTGATACGCGAGCCAGGCCACCTGCGGATCGGTCGCCAGCGCGACGACGAATGCAATGACTCCGACCAGCGCCAGGAACGCGCAGATCGAGGTCAGGGGCTGGGGCAGACTCCGCGAATAGGCGACTTCCAGTTCTTTTGCGGCGGAACTCACGAGCGGCCTCCCTGACCATTCAGGTCGCGCAGGAAGTTGACGAGATCCCAACGTTCATGGGGCGGGATCCGATTGTAATTGGGCATGCGTCCGCGACCGTTGGAGATCGTGGTGTAGATATGACCGTCGCTGAAGAGTTTGGCCATGCTCGTCGGCCCACCTACGGGGAGAACCATGCCGAAAGGCCCGTCCGTGCCGAAGGGCGGACCCGCCAAGGGGCCGTCGCCCAAGCCTTCTGGTCCGTGGCACGTCTCGCAGTACTGGTGGAACAACACTTCGCCGCGCTTCAGGGACTGCAGGGTCGCGGGAACCGTATTGGGTAGTTTGTCTTGCTCCGCCATGGTCATGCTGGCGAGATCCGGGACCGCACCCCATCCCAGGGGAACCGTGCCTTCGGGTGGAGAGAACCCTACGATTTGACCAGGGTGGGTATTTTCTTCAAAGGCCTGCACCGTGATTTGCCGCTTCATCTGCGGAAACCAATGGCCGTCGTCGACCTGCTCCCAGCAGCCGAAGGAAAGCGGCAACACCAGGAAGATGAATCCCAGTCGAAGACCGGATCCGTTCCCGCGCGATCGCCGTCTACTACTTGTCTGCATCTCACTCGACAAGGGTCACCTCCTTGGCCGACTGGGCTCGCAGCAGCGCATCCACTTCGGCGACGTCCCGTTCCCCGCAATTCACCACCACACCGAATTCTTCCGCGGAAAATCGCGGGCTATAGTGCTTGTCCATGGTGAAGCGAGGGTAGAGCCCACCGGCGAGCAACATTCCAACGAAGGTCAGGAGCCCGCCGAACAGGATCGTGAGCTCAAAGCCGATGATCACATAGGGTGGGATCGAGGCGAATGCCTTGCCGGCAATCTTCACCTGCCAATCGAGACTCATCCAGATCTGCATCGCGAAGCCTGTGACCACGCCAGTGAGACAGCCGATCAGGGTAAACCATCGGACCAGACTGGGTCTTACATCGAGTGCGTCATCGATCTCCGGGAAGGGCGCGGGGGTGTAGGTCTCGAGATCGTCGAAGCCGCGCTTCTTCAATTTCGTGATCACAGTGACCACGTCGTCGGGTCGGTCGAAGATGCTCACTAACGTCGGCATCAGTGCGCTCCTCCGTGAGCCTTCTCGTGAATGATGAGCTCCTTGATTTCGTAAATTGCGATGATCGGACCGCCCTTCAAGAAGAGAATGAAGAACATGCTGAACCAGCAGAAGCTACCGGTCAGGATCGAAAGCTCGGCGAAGCTCGGGATGTACAGACCCCAGGCCGCAGGAACATATTCGCGGGATAGCGACGAAATGATGATCACGTATCGCTCGAACCACATGCCAATGTTGATCAAGACGCAGAGCACGAACAGGAATGGGACATTTGTCCGCAACTTCTTGAACCACAACAACTGCGGGAGCACCGCGTTGAAGATGATCATGCACCAGGTCGAGAACCAATAAGGCCCGAAGGCGCGCAGCCAGAACGAAGTCTGTTCAAATTCTACGCCGCTGTACCAGGCAATGAAGTACTCCATCGCATAGGCGTACCCGCAGATCGTCGAGGTCAACAGGATGAACCTGGACATGTTGTCCAGGTGATAGTCGGTGATGTACTCCTCGAGTCCGTAGATCCGCCGCACCGGAATCATCACCACCAACACCATGGCGAAGCCGCCGAAGACCGCGCCTGCCACGAAGTACGGGGCGAAGATCGTGGTGTGCCAGCCGGGTACGATGGACATCGCGAAGTCCCATGAAATCACCGAGTGCACCGAAAGCACCAGCGGCGTCGCCAGGCCCGAAAGGTGAAGCACAGTGCGGTTATGGGCCTTCCACTGGCTCGACTTTCCCTGCCAGCCCAGCGAGAGGATGGAGTAAACGAATTTGCGAATGCCCGTGGTGCGATCGCGTGCGATCGCGAAGTCGGGAATCAAACCCACGTAGAAAAAGACAATCGAAATCGTCATGTAGGTGTTGACGGCAAACACATCCCAGACGAGCGGGCTCTTGAAATTCACCCATAATCCGCGCTGGTTCGGGTACGGAATGAGGAAGTAGAACTTCCAAAGTCGCCCGATGTGGATCAGTGGAAACAGCGCAGCGGTGAGGACCGCGAAGACCGTCATCGCCTCGGCGCTGCGGTTGATCGCGTTTCGCCACTTGGCGCGAAACAGGAAGAGGATTGCCGAGATCAGCGTGCCTGCGTGGCCGATGCCGATCCAGAACACGAAGAGCACGATGTAGACGGCCCAAAAGACCGGCGCTTGATAGCCCGCGATCCCCAACCCGACGTAGGTCTGATAGGCGAGCATGGCGACTGCCTGGCCAACGCCCAGCAACGCCAGGCCCAGGATCAAGAACCACGGCAATGAAGCACCCCGGGTGATCACCGACAGAATGTCGATGTTGGCCTGGGAGTCCTGAGGGACCGCGTTCGGGCTCATCGCAGGAGCTGCGGTGGCAGGAGGAGTCATCCGTGGGACCTCTCGTCATCAGCGCGATCGACCTGTTTCAAATAGGTAATCGCCGGTCGCGTATTCAACACATGCAGTGAGTGGTACGCGCGCTTCTCATCGCTCGAAGTGACGACCACCTTGCTCTTCCGATCCTTGGCATTGCCGAACTGAATTGCCTGACTTGGACACGATTGCTGGCATGCCGTTACCACTTCGCCGTCGGCGATCGGCCTGTTTTCGTCCTTGGCCGTCTGCTGGGCCGTGACGATGCGCTGCACGCAGAAAGTGCACTTCTCCATCACTCCCTGCTGGCGCACCGTGACGTCGGGGTTGAGCATCAGGTTCATGTTGCCGGGCCAACACTCCTGGCTGTAGTCGAAGTAGTTGAAGCGGCGAACCTTGTAGGTGCAGTTGTTGGCGCAGTACCGGGTGCCCACGCAGCGGTTGTACACCATGCCGTTCAGACCTTCTGGTGTGTGGTAGGTCGCGATCACCGGGCAAACCGACTCGCAAGGAGCGGCGCCACAGTGCTGACACAGCATCGGGGCGTAGCGAACGTCCGTCTTGCCGAGCGCTTCGCGATCCGGATGCGGCCGCCGCTCGTATCCATCCTCGCGGTCGCCATCGTCCACATAGCGCTCGATGCGGATCCAACTCATCTCCCGGTGCCGGGTCATGCCCTCTTCACCGACGATCGGAATGCTGTTTTCGGTGTAACACGCGGCAACACATGCGCCGCAGCCCGTGCACTTGTCGTTGTCGATCGACATCGCCCAGCGATACTCGCTGTCGGGATGGGCGTCGTTCTCGGTGTTGTAGAGCGCGATGATTTCGTGCGATTCACCGTGGCCAGCAGAAGCCGCTGCGGCCCCGTGGGCTGCGCCATGCTCGTCACCGTGACCTTCGTGATGACCTTCGCGATGACCCGCTGCAGCGACAACACCGTGGTCGTCGCCGTGGACACCGCCCATTGCGAGCGCCGCCAACGAGATTGTCGGAGCCAACTTGCGGCCGCGCTGGTTGTCGGTGAACTGGGTGAGGGGAATGCGCTGGTAGCCCACCGGGCCAGACACGCTGGCCTTGGTGGAGAGCCAGGCGCGACCGCCCTTTTCGTCCGTGGCATCGGACAGAATCGAAATGACGCTGACGCCTCGTGCCTTACCCGGCTGGCCGTCTCCAGCGAGGGAAGCGTAGTGTCCCACGGTATGGCCCTGACCGATCGCGATCGCGATCACGTTGTCTTGAATGCCGCCCCGGGGATAGACCGGAAGCGCGATACTGCCGGCGTCCGTCTTCACCTCGACGACTTCGCCGTAGTCCACACCGAGCTTCGCGCAGGTGCGATCGCTGATCTCGATCCAGGACAGCCAACTCGCCCGGGCTACGGGATCCGGAATTTCTTGCATCCACGGCAGGGTTGCCGCGCTGCCGTCGCCGATGAACGAGTGCGGGTAGGCGACGAGCGTGTACTCACCGCTGCCGCTGAGCTCGGGTGCCGCAATTTTGATCTGAGAGACTGTTGCCACAACCGCCGTCGATCCCGGGGCGACCGGTGCGTACACGCCGCCATTTTCCAGGTTTTGCCGCCAGTCACTGCCCGACCAGGCGCTCTTGAGCCGGTCGAGGAAGCTGCCCTCGCCGAGCTTGGCTCCGGTTTCGCGACCAATTGCGAGCAAGCTGTCGCCGAGCCCCTGGGTATCGAAGAGCGGTCGAATCGTCGGCTGGATCAGGGTTCGAATCCCGGATCGCGGCGAGACATCGCCCCAGGACTCGAATGCGTCGTGGTCGGGTAGAACCAGATCCGCCGCCTCTGAAGTCTCATCCGTGAGCGTCGCGAAGGAAACCACCGTTCCCACCTTGGCCAACGCAGCGACGAAGCCAGATGCCGCCGGCAACGAATAGACTGGATTGGAATTGTGGATCAGCAGCATGTTTACCTTGCCGGCCTTCATGGCTGCGATCAGCGCCTGGATCTCGCTGTACGGGGCGCTGTGCTCGGCGCTGTCCTCGGCGGGTATCTTGAGACGCGTTCCCTCGCCGCCGAGCAACACGTTCAACAGCAGAACCGCAGCCGCATCCGAGGTCCCGGAACTCGACGTAGCGGAGACACCCGGAGGCATGGCCACAGCGTGGTCGGCTGCGAGCAGCCGGGCCACCAGGTCGTCGAAGCTGTGCTGGTCTACTCCGGCTTGCTTGAGCAGTTGACCGGTGTTCTGACCCTTGAAGAGATCCTTGACGCTTCGCAGGTCGCCCTTCTTGGCGACAAGGGCCGAACTCTTCTTGGGGAAGATCGCCATGGCAAGCGCGAGCGCGAGAGCTCCCTCGCCACCGGGAGTGCTGTGGATCCATTTGTCCGCTTTGGATGCGGTCATCGAGAGCCGCGGCCCAACGCTGATCAACACTGCGCCGCCGTGATTGCTCAGATCCTTGGCCTGCGAAAATTGTCGTGCGTGTTCGACGGGTGACAGTCCCTGGTCGAGAAAGTCGGAACTGAAATCGAGCACGAGATCCGCGCTGCTGAGGTCGAACTCGGGCAGCACGTGGCGTCCAAACACCATCTTGGTGGCGGAGCGAAGGGATTCGTGGGCGAAGGGTTCGTAGACGACCCGGCCTCCTGCGCCAGTCGCGCTCACCCATTCGTCCATCAGCTTTGAAAGTGTGGGGCCCACGGGGCCGCCGAGAATCCAAGTGCCCTTGGGTGAAGCTTTGAGTGATTTTGCGACCTTGGCCTGGGCGTCGGCCCAGGAGATTGGAGTCGACCCGTTGCTGCCCTTGACCATTGGGCTTTCGTAGCGGTCCGGGTGATAGGTGCGTCCCAGTCCAACCTGCCCACGCGCGCACAACGTACCCTGGTTGATGGGATGATCGGGATGTCCTTCGAGCTTGATCGGTCGCCCGTCACGGGTGGTGACGTGCAAACCACACCCGACGGGACACTCCATGCACGTCGAGGAATAGATGGTGGAAGTTCCCGGGACGATCTCCTCGGGCTGAATCACGTACGGGATCAGCTTCTCGATGGGGTCAACGGTGCAACCCGCTCCCGCAACGGCGCCGGTGGAAGCTCCCAGCAGTTTTAGAAAATCTCGACGATCGAGTTCGGGCATGTTTGGGTCCTAGTAGTGGCACGTCAGGCAGTCCTGCGACGCCTGTTGGTTGTTCTCTCGATGACACATGATGCACCAGCCCATCTCCAACTTCGCTGTGGGCAGGCCGTATTGCCAATACTTGGTGTCCGGCACCATGTGGAGTTTGTCGAGTTCCTCGACGGGGCCGTGACACTTCTGACAAGTGACCCCCGCCGCGACGTGGCGATTGTGTCGGAACTTGACGTATTCGGGCAAGCGATGAATCTGCTGCCAGACGATCGGCTTTTTCTCTTCCCAGTGCTCCTTCAAGATCTCGATGCCCTTGAGCTGATCGTATTCCTTGGGAAACTGTCCGTGGCAGCCCATGCACACTTCGACCGAGGGCATGCCCGCGGTACGAGAGCGATCGGTTTCGGAATGGCAGTACTGGCAGTCGATCTTGAATTCGCCCGCGTGGTGTTTGTGACTAAAGGGAATCGGCTGCATCGGGCCGGGCGCTTCGACATCCCAGGCCGCGTCATGAGAAATACAAGCCTTCGCGGTGGGAAACTTTTTGTCGAACTCTTTCGGGATTTCGATCTCGAGATGGGGATCGTCTTCCTTCATGGCCTTGAGCCGGTGCGCATCGCAGACGCTCTTGGCAACATGGGACTCGCCGTGGCTTGCGCTCGCGACGTTACCCCGAAAAGAGTCTCCAATAGAGACTCCAAACGGGGACAGATCGATCGACCCCACCAGGCCGATCAGAATCGTGGAGACCAGGAGCACTGCACTGGTACCCAAGCGTTGGCGACGCGTCCGAAAAAACCTGCTCATACGAGTTCCCATTGGCCTCCGCCGAGTTCCACTTTTCACAGTGAGTCCCGAAGCGAGATGCTCGGACCTCTGCGAAAAGCAGGGGCGCCCGCATTGACTGCCGCGAAACCCGTCGCACTCACGGGCCGAGCGAGAGAGCCGCTCGCTACGCCCAGTTGAACATCCACGAATTTCAGTCTGCGAGCGGCGATCTACGGACCGCTCTGTCTTTGTCTCTTTGTCTCTATGTGGTTTTTGTCTCTATGTGGTTTCTTGGTGCTTCAATTCGTTGCGTTTGTCGCATTTTTCGTCTTGAATTCTGCGCACGAAGGAGTGCTTTTGCGGACTTCGCGTCTTTCCGCGTGTGGGTTTTACGACTTCGCTCGTTCGCCGTCAACCGGCATTGGCCCAATTCGCATTTTCGATGGCGCATCGAATCGTTGCGCGGGCTGCTTCTGGAAATCGAAGTCGTGGGATTTACCGAAATTGGGGTCGAAACGGCGGGGCGATCCCCGAACTGAGAGACCGGGGTTCTACTGAGGGGGTCCTCTCCCCCATCCTGCTCGGCTTTCGATCGACGAACCTGGAACCCGATCCCGACGCAACGCCAGATCAGCGAATTCAGCGAGGGGCACAGCAGCCCATCAGCTCATTGTCGCACGTCGAAATTTGAACTACCCGTCTTCATGGTCGGGGTAGACGTTGTAAAATTGGACGCGCTGCCAACAGGAGAAACCACATGCCCGTCAGTGAAGAACTGCTCGAAATTCTTGTTTGCCCGGAAACAAAACAACGAGTTTCCCTCGCGGCCGATGAGATCATCAGACAGATCAACACCCGCATCAGTTCGGGTGAGCTTCGAAACCGTGGCGGCGACCCGATCAGTAAACCGGTAGACGAAGGTCTGTTGCGTGAAGACGGAAAGATTCTCTACATCGTCGACGACGGAATCCCAGTGATGCTGGTCGAAGAATCGATCGAGTTGTCCTGAGAAGCTGGGGCCGCCCCCCTGGTACTGCAACTGACACTGCAGACCCGCTACTGCGCAAACTCTCGACGCTTGAGCTGTTTTACGTAATCGCTCAGCTCGGGGTCCCGCGCCACCAACTTGGAGATCCGCTCCTCGAACTCGGCCGCCGAACGCTCGAGCGAATCGAGATCGAAACGCAGCCCGAGGCAATTGCCAAGAACCTGCACCAGGGCCAGGGCGCCGCGTGGGTTGGGCCGGGCATTGATGTAGTGCGGCAACCCGGCCCATATGCTCACGACATCGTACCCGTCGCGATCAAATCGATCCGTCAATACACCGAGGATGCCGGTCGGTCCCTCGTAGTCTGAGGTCTGCACGCCGATGCGCTCGAGAATCGTCGAATCGGAGGCCACGCCGGTCACCTGGACGGGCTGCGAGTAGACGATGTCCGCGAGGTAGGATCCGAGCAAGATGACGCGTTGCACCCCGATGCCTTTTACGACCTCGTTGATACAGTCGTAGAAACAGCGCCAACGCAAATGGGGCTCGACACCAATACAGGTCACTAGTTCATTGGGGTTCCCAGTGCCGTCGCTGGCGTCCAGCGCCATACCGTAGCGAAACAAATTGCTGGGCCATTGAATCTCACGACGGCCATCCGCTTCGATCACGACCTCGGGACGCGTCACGGTAAAGTCGTAGAAGATTTCCGAATCCACCTCCGCGAGTGGAACCGCCTTGATGGCGTCATTGACGAAGCCGAGCGCGGTTGTCGCAGACTCACCGGCGTCGTTCCATCCTTCAAAGGCGAAGATGGCAGTCGAACCCTGCAGCGCAGGCCGAACGAACATTCTGACGAGGTCGGTCACACCTCAACAGTGACACGCGCGGACCGGTTCCGACAAGCTATTTCTTTGCGATGATCGAAAGCTTTTCGAGTCGGCAATCATTTTCAACCACTACTCATGGCCTACTCATGCGGCACTCGGCGACACCCCGACCCTCGAGCACACAAATGCCCTGATTCGTGCTCAATTTTCTTGACATGAGCCGATCGAGTCTGATCGAAAAAATGCTTGACAAGCGAGCTCAAGACACGAAGCGATAGCCCCGCCCGCGAACGGAGACGATGTGCACGGGCTTAGCGGGGTCCTTCTCGATATAGCGTCGCAAGCGCACAATAAAGCTGTCGATGACTCGGGTGCGGGTTTCCGGCCGAAGCCCCCACACGTCTTCCAATAGCTGGCCACGGGTCATCACTTCACCATCGCTCTCGATCAGAGCCCGCAACAGACCCATTTCTCGCGTCGTCAATTCAATCTCACCCGTCGGAGTTTCGAGCAAAAAACGATCGAAGTGCAAAGTAACCTCGCCAAAACTGAGGCTACGCGGCCCCTCTCCCTCTCCTTCCACACCGTCCCAGCGCCTTCGGCGCAGCAGCACCTTGATCCGCGCGAGCAATTCATCGAGGTGAAACGGTTTCGTGAGGTAGTCGTCGGCGCCCTCTTCGAGACCGCGCACGACATCCTCGGGCGAATCCTTGGCGGTCAGCATCAGAATGGCGACAAAATTTCCCGATGCGCGGGCCCGGCGCGCGACTTCAAAACCACTCATGCGCGGCAACATGAGGTCGAGGATCACCAGATCGAACCCGGGGTTTTCGTCGGTGAGCAGATTCACTGCTTTCTGACCGTCGTCGGCCAGGGTGACCACGTGGTCTTCGAGCTCGAGATTGAATCGCAACCCGTCTGCGATGTGCTCGTCGTCTTCGACTACGAGAATTCTGGCCAAGAGCTTTCCTTCCCCGTGTTTATTGGGTCTGCAGCGGCGCCGTGCGCAGGGTCACCACGAAACGGCTTCCTCGGCCAGCGCCTTCACTCAGCGCCACCACCCGTCCACCTTGCTTTCGCACCAGACTTCTCACCACGAACAATCCCAGACCGAGGCCCGCGACCGTTCGCTGCACGTCGCGACCTACTCGATAAAAGCGTTTGAATATTTTGCGCAGCTCCTGCGGTGGGATTCCGATTCCCGAGTCGGCAATCTCGACTCGGACCCGATCGTCGCGCAGGGCTTCGACCTTCACCCGCACCTCCACGGGATTGTCCGAATACTTGACCGCGTTTTCGAGCAGATTATTGAAGATCAGTTCGAGTTCCGACGAATCGCCGCGAACGGTCGGAATCTGGACCGCGTGCAGGTCGACCGCATCCGGGGCCAACCGGTGTCGGCTGCGCACTTCTCCGATACAGGAATTCAGCAGCTGTGTCAGATCAATGCGTTCGCGAATCGGATTGCGGCCCTGCTCCTCCGCCCGAGCGGCGTCCAGCACCTGGGCGATCGTGCGGTCGAGTCGGTCGAGATCGTCGCTCATGCGATCGATGAATTCTCTGCGCTGCTCGACCGGAGGGTCGTGTCGCTTGAGGGTGTCGAGGTAGAGACGAAACGAAGCCATTGGTGTTTTCATCTCGTGGGTTACCGCGTCGAGAAAAGCCCGTTGACGCTGATTGCTGCGCATTTCCTGGAGCAACCAGGTGCAAAGGCCCGCGAGCCCGATCATGACAAGCAGAAAGAACAAGGTTCCGAAGATGAGGAACAGCCAATCTCGCCGGTCGAATCTCGGCCCGACCGGGTCGATGCCGCTCCACAACATGACCTGCCAGCCCACCGCCAGGGCGAGCAGCAGGAGCATCAGGACGATTCCCACGGTGAGTGGGGGAAGAATGGATCGACGGGACACACTTACCTCCGCACGGAGTCAAAGTCGTTAGGATACCATCTGTGCCGATCTGAGGAGGATCAAACGCTGGCTTCAAGACGGCCCCATCCCCTTTCGCTGTTCATCGCCTGCGCGCTGTGCCTGATGAGCTTCAGCCCGTCCCTCGTCACCGCTGGCCTGCCCGACGAGGGCGACTGTCCAGAAGTTTCACTCGACCCCGAGAGAGACGAAACCCGGGAAGACGCGGTCGCAATCGCGATCAAACCGGGCATGGTGTTGCAGCTGGAAGACCTGATCCTCCTCCGGCAGTTGATTCCCGCGGAATTCTGGCTGCATCGCGAAGTCTTCTTTCACGAGGGGATGCGACTGGAAATCGGACCCTGTCACCGCCGCTATCCAGTCCCCGCCTTCTACCGGTCGGCCAGCGCCAAGTTTGCAGGCCAGGCCCGGATCGACAAAGACGGGAACCTCGCAAACTACACAGCGGGCCTTCCCTTCGACCCCGATCAGATCGACCCCAAAGACCCTGATGCCGGCGCCAAGTGGGCATTCGATCTCGAGCAGCGATATATCGGCTCGGGTTTTCGGGGCGCGTTCCGGATTACCGACTTTCCCAACCGCGTGGGCAGCGTGCACGTGTACGACGGAAAGTTTTTCTTGCTCAAGGTGTCCCACCGGGCAGATCTCGCCGATCAGGACTACCACATCCCCAAAAAACAAAAGATGGCGCTAGCCGCCGGCGGCGAGTTCCTGCGCCCCTTCAACGCCCGGCATCTGGCGTGGCGTCAGTTTCGACCCACAAAGGCCGACAAACGCTACAGCGAGCCGGACGACATTTTCGCGTACATCCCGACCATGAGGAAGGTGCGACGCGCCGCAATCAACTGGGTCGATGGACTCTACGTTCCCCGCTACAGCGTGACCGGTGACGACGGGGGTGGGCACCTCGTCTTTGGAGCCGGCGGTTCGATCAGTCCGACTGCCGGACGTTCGATCGCAGTCTCTGAAGACATGCGTCGCGGAATGATCGGCATCACCCTGCGCGCCAACGCCTACCTCTGGCGCGTATTGGGAGAAACCGACGTCCTCGCCCCCATCAACGCAAGCCAAAGCGGCTACCCGACTTTCTCCGAAAGAAACTTCGGCCCGAGCGGCCTGTCCTTCGCCAACGACCGCTGGGACCTGCGCCATGCGGTCATCCTGGAGGGAGCCCTCCGAGTCCCAAATCTCGACGTCGCGTTCGTAAAGATCTACCTCGACTACCAGACGTTGCAACCGCTCTATTGGATTACCCGGACGAGCCGCCAACGTCTACTCGACGTTGGCGCCCTGGCGTATCAATTCAGCGACGATTCCGTTGCTGCCCCCACGTGGCCGGGAGGGGAACTCGCATCGGCCTTCCTGCCGGTGGCCGCCGCGTTTTATGATGCAGGAGCGAGAGCGGGAGGTTGGCGTCGCGAGTCGTATGACATGGAGACTGCGGCTGTGAGTAGAGATGAAGAACGCGCGATGACGACTTCGGATAGTTTGGGGCGGGGAAGGTGAAGGGAGTGTAGCCGTTGATGGGCATTGCGGTGGCGCGGACAGGGGGTGAATGAAAGTTTGCGGGTTGTGGTTGTGTTTATTTTGTTTATCTGACGCATTGACGTTGCGTGTTGTAAAGGGGCTCTCGAACCTTCGGCAACGATCACTCGTAATGGAAGTCCGGAAGACCTTCGCCCAGGGGTGTGAGCGCGGCGACTTTCGGCTGGTTGAGTATTCCATCCAACACAATCATCTTCACATGATCGTTGAGGCTGAGTCTCAAGATGCCCTCTCCCGGGGCATGAAGTCGATTGCTGCTCGTTTTGCATTGGCTGTGAATCGTGTCTTCAAGCGAACCGGTCAGGTGATTGCAGGCCGCTATCACGTTCAGCTTCTCACTTCGCCGCAGCAGGTGCGCAACGCTCTTCGTTATGTACTTCTCAACATTCGGAAGCACTTCAAACAGCGGAACGGTCATGCGCCACCGGTGAAGATTGACGAGGCCTCTTCGGGCAGCCAGTTCGACGGTTGGCGCGCAAGCTCTGAGAGCTTGCGCGTGAAGGCATCCATCCAGGAAGATGTAGGAGTCGCCAAGGCAGCGAGCTGGCTTCTCAGCAAAGGCTGGCGCAGACGCGGCCTAATCGACCTCTCCGCAATACCTGGCTAAAAGCTCTCCCCCACCCAGCTTTCTCGCCGATGCCCAGCCCGTCCGCACTACCAAACCGGCCCTTTTCCCTAACCGCCCAATGGGCAACCAAGCTGGGAAGAAGAATGACCCTCGAGACTTGCGGGCCCAAGCCCCGCAACAACAGCCAGCACCCGCCATCCCTTAAAACGTATACCGAAGCCTCATGAAAACCTCGTCTCGATCCCGGACCAACGCAATTCCATTTTCAACACCAACCTTGTAGGCGTACTCCCCGCGCTGATTGGATGCGGGAGCGACGCTCGCAATGGGCATCTCGTGAATTTGTTCTTTGCCCATGAAGATGTTGGCGCCCAGGATTATGGAGAATCTCTCTGAGTAGCGGAAGGTTACCTGGGGTAGTGCGGCACCCGAGCCGGACATGAAATCGTAGACGCCGATCATGGCGGGTAGCAGGCGGTCCTGGAAGTATCCGGTTTGGATGAACACGAGTCCCAGGATGTTGATCGGGCCGTTTGAAGGCATGCTGCTCTTGTAGCCTTCGCGATATTGGATGAACCATTGGGTGTTCAAAAAGAAGGTGTGGTTCGGGTTCAAAAAGTCGATGAAGGTTGGGCGGTCTACTGAGATTGTGAGGTTGAAGTCATTGACCGTGGTCAGGCCATCCCATTCGTCATAGTCGGCGACGCGGACACCTTCGATCCAGGTGAATTCAACGCCCCAGTTCGACTTGGTGACATCCTCGGCAAAGTCGACCGCGAGGCCGAGCACATTGCGTCGATCAAACTTGGCGATGATCTCACCGCCACTGTGCCAGATGAACGTTCGACGACCGAATTCACCGTTGCCCCCCGCCTTCACCGTGCGGTGCTGAACGCCAGCGACGGCGAAGATGTTCTGGATGACCCCACAGTTTTGCGGCGTGACGAAGCTGCAATGAGCGCCCGCCTCGATGAACTCCCCACTTCCCTCGGTAGATTCCGACTGGAGAATCTCCATGCCGATGAAGCGATTTTCGACATAGTCGTAGGTGAGCCGGAACTCCGCGACTCCCTGGGTGAGCGCGAGCCAGGGATCCGGGAAATCTTCAGTGGGATCGTGCGTACCCCACTCGTTTCCCGAGTAGGCGTAGTGGACTGCGAAGCGGCGGCGCTCGACCCCGCAGATTCTGATGTTGTCGAAGCGACCGGATCCCGGATCTGGAAGTTCCCGGATGTCTTCATGGCAGTTGCCCTGGGTTTGTCCAGCGCCGGGACCATTTACGTAGTAGGGAAGGATGAAGGTGTCGCCAATGCCCACTGGAATTGAGGAACTGAGACCAGTGGGTCCCGAGGTGATCGTCTGCATGATCTTCTGAAAATCTTCGTCGAAGGTGACGAGGAGCATCATGAAGTTATAAGAGAAACCCGCCAACTCACTGCTGAAGATGTCGCCGGTAAAGGGCTGACCATTGCCCAGTTGGTTATTCGTACCCGGGACGAATCCGGTCTTGAGCACAGCGCAATCCGGACAATTTGGGGTCGGCCTGTTCTGGGGGGCAACGACCGGAACAGCATTGGCGAGCGTGATCCCCTGGCCGGGCAGCCTCAGTGTCACCCCCGAAGAAGTTGCACTCTTCAAGTGGAGTTCGAACGGACTGCCGTCGACGTTGATGTCGTAGCCCTCGTCCCATTGATTGTGGTACTCCGGCTTGTCAGTAAACCCAACCAAGCTGTCGTGACATATTGAACCCGGATCGGGGCTGCACACGATTCCAGGATACTTGATGTACTCGCCTGACCCTGGGTCAAACAACTCGGGCGAATCCGGGACATAGGCGTGGAACAAGAAGAAATCTTCGTTGATGAACAAGACCTCGTCGGCGGCGTTGCCTACACGAAGATTGGAGCCGCCGGAATACATGAAAACTTGGGCAAACGACAAGAATCCGCCAAGAAGCTGAACCACGGCTTGGCCATTGTCGCCTCTCGAGTAATCGACCAGGCCTCTGCACCCCGGCAACCGGGTCGGCGCCGTGATCGTATTGCCCGAGGCATCCGTCCGGGTGCGCCCGCCAAGATCGTTCGTCGTACACACGGGAGTATCGATACCGGCCTGCCGCCAGCGGAACGTACCCGGCTGCAACATCGGATCGACGGTATTGATCAGTGGATTGCCACTGGCGTCGAGTTCACGAGTCAGAAACGGAATCCAGCCGTCGGTCCTGGGATAGATTTCAACGTCGCCACGACCCGCGGTTCTCATCTGTTTCTCAAAGATGTTCAACGACTCGAGCGTGCCTTCGATGCCCCAGAACGATTGAAACATCGCGCTGGCGTCCGCGTTGAGCAGATCCAGACCCGAGTAGTCACAGTTCGTACCGAAGAACGGGCCGCATCCGAGCAGCGCTTCCTGTTCCGGGGTCAATGATTTGCTGAGCTTTCCCTGGGCCAGACCGCAGCCGATGCTGTTGACGTTGGACGAATTGAGGTTCAGAGGATCGAAGTCCGACCCCTGGTGCTGGGGATCGAAGCAGTTGTAGTTCTCGATCTCTCGTCGGGCGATCAAACCGGGGTCGGTAAGGTCGGTGTTCGTCGCGTCGAATGTTTGCAGCGCCACAACGGGCATGGAAATTGGAAGAAACTCCGACGTCTTGCCCGACTGAAGGGTCAGCAAATTGTTCTTGGCCGGCTGCCCGCCCACCAACGCCCCGATCAAAAGCGAGATGGGGCCGATGCCGCCAACATCCCGGGTGCTGCCGAACACCGTCTGCGCACAAGCGTTCGGGTCCAAGCTCAAGAAACCCACTGTCGACGAACAAACCCAGGTAAAGAAGTTCAGGTTCGCGGGGTGTTCGTCGAGAGCATTGCCGGTGATGAAAGCGCGGTAGCTGTTGTTGACGGGCGCGAGCTGAACCTCGGGATTGACCACTCCCGGTATCTCTCGCAACTCTCGAAGGCCCAGCACGGACGCCGTGAGATCACTCAAACTGGCGTTGGAAGGCAAGTCGGCGAGATAGGGTTCACGGTGGGTTGGCCCCGGACGCAGGCACGATTCCGGCACATTGCCGGCCTGGTACTGCGCCAGAATCGACGGGCTTCCGAACCCTCCGCTTCCGTTTGCACTGATGCCGTCGATGTACCCCTGTACGTCGCTGGAGTTTGGGTCGAGGCCGGCCGCAATCCGGGTGGTGATGATGTCCTGATCCAAGGTGCCGCAGGGCCCGGTGAAGCCCATGCGCCTTGGCCGTCCTGAAAACGGATCGACGTTGCGTGAAAAGTGGCTGATGAACTCGATGGTCGGAAGGTCGTTGTAGCCCCAGAAATCGGTCAGTGCGAAGCTGAAGCGATCCCAGCGCCATTCGACCCGACCACCAATCTCCCAACCGCGCGGGTCGTACCAGCGGTATGGCGGTAGCACGATACCGGCTACGCCAATGCCCGTCATACCGTGGACCAGAGAGCCCAGGGTCAGTTGGCAGACCACGTTGGGCGTAAAGGCCTCGCCGCAGGCGCCGAGATCACTGGCCGAAAAATCATCGAAATTGAAAGCGAGCTCGACGCGCACGTCCGATAGCGGTCCAATTTCGTAGAGAGAGTAGACGCCGCGGAAGGCCCACAAATTGATGCGCGTCTCTTCGAGGCTGCCCAGAGAAGCGAGTGCCAGGTCCTGGGGGTTGAATTGATCGGTCGTGCGAAACAACTCGGTCTTGCCCCAGACAATGCTCTGCTTTCCGACCCGGAGCCACAACCGACTATCCATCAATTCGATGTCGAGATATGCCTCTTTCAGTTCCTTTTCGTCTTTCTGGGCGTAGCCTCGATTCCAGGCCCGTTCGCTCTGTGACATGTTGAAGGGATAGAGGGTGCGCCGGCCGGAGTTGAGAAATTCGGTGAGAGGTTTGCTGGGAATGTAGTTGCCACGAGCCACGGTATCGCTGCGTGTTGCGCTGATGACGTAGTGGGTGCCAAAGCGGATCAGGTACTTGGCAATTTCTTCGTCGCAGTCCACCCCGGCATCACAGGTGAGAGCATGACCCGTAGCCTCCATGGCCGTGATGCTGTCTTCGACCGTTTCGAGCAGTCGATCCGAGCAGTCCCACTGTGATTCGAGACAGTCGAGAGAGCGAATTTTCTCGAACGCCTGCTGGATCACGCTATCGAGCACACTGTCTGTCGCGGCGCCGCAGCTCAGGTTCGTGCCGCACTCGACATCGTACCCTTCGCGGTCCATCTCCTCCTCGAAGACCCGCCCAAAACAACCCATGTCCCCGGTCTGGCATACCGTGCGCTGGGCGACCTGCAGACCGTGGTAGTACTCCTCGAACCTGAGGTTGTAGTCCGACGTGTCGACAATATCGCCGTTCAGGTCGTACTCGATCGTCGAACCCAACTCGCTGACGAAACAACTGGTGCCGGTGACCGCACCGCCGCCGTCGGTAATTTGGTTGCAGCTGACGTTGAATTCGATCTCTTCGATGTCAGGTCCAAAATAGAACGCTTCGTCGTGATCGACGATTGAGGTTGGGCGGTATGGCTTGGCTCCGTTCCCACCCGCGCCGAGCTGGGGATAGGTCAGCGTTACTTGCTGCGGGGTCATTCCAGCTCGCAAGAACTCCGAACTGATTCCAGCACCCGAAGCGTCGAGGTTGTACTCGATCTTTTCCGCATCGACGTTGTTCATGCCGGGCGCGATGTCGCTGACCAGAAGCGGCAGGCGCAGCGCGATCGAATTGTTGGCTTCTTCGGGAAACGTCAAGTTCACGGTGACGGCAACCGTCGGATCGGTTTGAAACACACTGTCGAGATCGCCCAACATGACTCCCGGCGGGAAGGGAGAGTCCGAGGCTTCCCACTGGTTTAGATAATCGACCTGGCGGTCGTTGTGGTCCAGGTAGCCCACGAACAGAATGTCGTTCACCGCGGCGGAGTCGAAGGGATTTGGAGTCCCCGACATGCTCCCGATGAGATCGACCCTGTTCTTGGGCAACCAGGGCCCCAGGCGCGAGATCGCACCGGTGCGCGTGTGAATCTGAGTGAATTTGTGATCCTTGAAGTCTTCGAAGTTCAGACTGAACGGCGTTGGACCCGGGTAGCAATTGAAATATTGGGGATTGTCGGTTTCACATCCTTCGCCCGGTTCGGGAGCGAGCAAATTGTCGTCGCCCTGCTGATTTCCGACGGTGACCTGAGCGATCGTCTGGCCATCGGTTTCGGCAATCAGCCGAAAGCCCGACAGGTCGCTGAGCACGACGGGATCCGTGGTGTCCCCGGACAGACGCTCCCCGTGTGCGATGAAGAGAACGCCCGCGGTATCCTGATCGTTGCCGTTGCTCAAGCGCCGAGGAAGACTCTTCGCCTTGTTTCCATAGGCGTTGATCGAGCGGAACATCCCGCATCCGTGGGAATAGACGCAGTCGTAGCGAACTTCAAGTCGCACGAACGCCGAAAGAAGATCGATTCCCATCCAGGTGTCGTCGATGATGTCGAGTTCGATTTCGACGTTCAGCACCTGATACCACTGGGCGACATCCCAGTCTTCGCTGAAATCTTCGTTGAGCACCCGCAACTGGCTTTCGAAAAAGCCGTGGGCTTCGAGACGTCCGTCGAAGAATTCGAATGCTGTCGCGGGGGGCGTAAAAATCGCGAGTGCGGCAATCAGCAGCAGTGAGCGGTGTACGACTGACTGGGCCACCCCAAGGCGCATACCGACTTCCACTCCTGTATTCAGCTCTGCACCATTCACGAAAACCGAAATCCGGGCTGGCACAACCCGCGCAACCACACCACAAAGCACAGCCCCAGGGCTCGGGGGAGCGGCCCACGCGGCGGAGCACTCTCCCTCGGGAGTTATACCGTCGAGAGTGGTTCGGTGACAATGTATTTTTGCGGGGGCCCTGCTGAGCGAGCGACGCCAAAAGGGCGAAAAACCTCGCAGGGTCCGGAGCTTGTCCGGGCCCTTATGCCCCGGGCCGGATCAGGGCACCAGCGCGACCGGCACCGGCATGATGTTCCAGGTGAACACCCCGCCCTCGCCCTTCGGGCGTTGGTAGATGACCTCCCGAACCAGTCGACTGCCATTCCAGGTATAGCGCCGCACCTCTTTGTGCTTGTCGCTCGCGACGTAGAGTTCGTCCCGGCCGTCGCCGTCGAGGTCGGTCAGAATCGCGGCGTGCTCGAAGCCCCCGGATTTCTTGTCAATCGATTCGACTTTCCAGGGTGACATGGGATCGGCACCGGGCCGCAACAACCACAAACCACTGCTGTAGGCCGCGGCTACCATCTCGAGCTTGCCGTCGCCGTCGATGTCACCCACGGTCAAGAAGCGACAGAGATAGTCGGGGAATTCGCCGATCACGACTCCCTGGGTCGGGTCCGTGTCTGCTTCGTAACGTCGAATCTCCGTGTTGACCTCGATCTTTTTGGTCTCTTTGTTCAGGCGACCCTCGACGACAACGTAGAGTTCGTCCTTCCCGTCTCCGTCGACATCACCGACGAAGATTTCCTTGGCATGCCGATCGCCCAGATCGGCGACGATCGTGCGCCCAGCGCCTGTGGCCGGCACGTAGCGCGTAACCATGCCCGACTGCGGTGAGCCGTCCAACCGGTTCGGCTCGCTCGGAGTGGCATAGACCTCGAGGACTCCGTCGCCATCCAGGTCGCCAATTTCGATCTCGTGGACAAAGGTGTCGGGCTCGCTGTCGATTTCCACCACCTCGTAAGTTCCGTCGGCCAGCGGATGGATCGTGGCCACGACGCCCTGGTCGTGGGTCGCCACGGCCATGGACGCGGCGCCGTCTCCGAACAGATCGCCGATCTCGACGTCCCGCATGCGGCTGAACTTGCCGCCGAAATCCTTCTCCCAGAGCGTCTCTGCTGCGAACCCACTCTCGCCCTTGCTCCACAGCTTGAGCTTCGCAGCCGTCCCGCCGAGGCTGAGGATCATGCTCTTTCCGTCCGCGCCCGTGTAGTGCATCGCCTTGTGGAAAACATCGCTCCCCTCGTCCTCGAGCTGGGTCATCTTCCACTGTCCGTCTTTGAAGGTCAGAAATTCAAGCCGCGCCGGCAGGGTCTGCGGGGGCTTGCCCTTCACGTAGGGTGCAAACGAGGCCAGGCTGAGCACCAGGGCATTCGGCAGATCGGGGGCGACCGCTGCTTCGACAGGAGTTGGGGGGGTCGGGTCGGAGGCGGGGGCCTCCTTGTCCTTCGACTCCCCACAAGCCACGACCGAAAAAGCCAGTGCTAGCGCCAGACAGCGGGTGAGCACTGGGGAAACAGTCAATTTTGCGTCGCGGTACATATTGGAACCTCCGGTGTTCTGATTGAGACGACAGGGGGTTTAGCAGCCCAAATCCAGCGGGGCTCACCCCCAGCCGAGCAATCGGTCCGGGAGACGCAAACTCACCGGATCGATTAAACTGCGAGAGACCGGTGGAAGTGTTATCTAGCGGCAGTGGCTCAGCAAAATCTACAGCCTCCCCGCGGAACAAGGGACGTTTACCCCGAAGATCAGCGATTTCGGGACTGGCTCTTTGGCCACTTTCGCGAAATCGCCCAGAGATTCGCCTTCGAGGAAGTGGACGCCCCGATCGTCGAGCACGCCGAGCTCTTCATGCGCAAGGCTGGCGAGGAGATCGTCGACCAGCTCTACCACTTTGAGCTCCACGGCCGGCATCTGGCGCTGCGACCGGAGATGACCCCGTCAATCGCCCGCATGGTGATGGCCCGGGCCGGCGGCATGCGCTTTCCGATTCGTTGGTACACGATCACCCAGAACTGGCGCTACGAACGCATGACCCGGGGCCGCAAGCGCGAACACTACCAATGGAACATGGACATCTACGGCGAAGCGGACGTCTCGGCTGAGGCGGAGTTGATCGCAGCGGTGATCGCGTTGGTCGACGCAGTGGGCCTGGCCAAGGGCGACGTCAAGATCCGCCTCAACAGCCGAAGTCTATTGGAGGAGAGTCTGCGCGCCGGTGCGCTGAAGGATCGGCCCGAAGCCTTCGAACCCCTGTGCGTCGTGATCGACAAGATTCAAAAGATCGGTCCGGACAAAGTGATCGATATGTTGGTGGACAAAGAAGGTGCCATCGCCCTCGACCCCAGCTCCGCTCGCGATGTTGTCCAAATGCTATCAATCTCCAAGCTGGACGACGCGATCCACGCCGCGCCCAAAGACTCGAACGCCGCGGCGGAATTGCAGCGTCTCTGGCGCATGCTGGAAGCCTATGGCATCGAAGACCGTATCGTCTTCGATGCATCGGTGGTGCGGGGTCTCGCGTACTACACGGGGGTGGTATTCGAAGCCTTCGACAGCGACGGTGACCTGCGTTCGCTCTGCGGCGGCGGACGCTACGACGGTTTGACCACCACGCTCGGTGGGCCGAGCATTCCGGCGGTCGGGTTCGGTTTCGGCGACGTGGTGATCGCCGAATTGCTTGGGGACAAGGGCTGCATGCCCGATCTCCCGCGAGTGCTGGACGCCGTGGTCTACGCCTTTGGCGATGAACAGCGATCCGCGGCAATCGGCGTCGCCAACCGGCTGCGAGCGGCCGGACATCGGGTCGAACTGGTGCTGGGTTCCCCCAAACTCAAACGCGTGATTGCAGACGCGGACCGCAACGGCGCCAAGAAACTGTATCTGCTGGGCCCGGACGAGTTGGAACGCGGCGTGGTCAAGCAGCGGGAACTGGGCACCGGCGAGGAACGCGAAGAGAAGATCGCAGACTTCGCTCCCGGGCCACCGCAGTAGGGAACATTTATTTGTCGGTCTTGTCCGTCGAATAGAGAGTCGCGTACGCGTAAATCAAAGCCAGGCTTCGATGCGGACGCCAGCGCTCCGAGAACTCCCGCATCTCTGCTTCGGTTACCTTCTCTGTGCGACCCAGCATCTCCACCGCGATCTTTTTGATGACGCCCAGATCGCCTGCAGGAAATATGTCCACTCTGCCCAGGCCACGCATCATCGAGGTTTCGGCGGTCCAGCGGCCAATCCCCTTGTAGGCAATCAGGCGCTCGATCACTTCTTCGTCGGCCAGCCGGTCGAGTTCGCTTTCTTCGAGTTCTCGAGTCGCAAATGCTCTGGCGATCCGGCGAATCGCGCCGGCCTTGGCGCCGCTGAGTTTGAAATTCCTCAAACTGGTTTCGCGGATCCGGGCGATGCGCGCAGGCGTTGGAAAGGCAATGAAGGTTTCCCCGTCTACCTCGAGTCGCTCGCCGTAGCGTCGCGTGAGTGCCTCGTAGATCGAATACGCAAACTTCAGATTGACTTGTTGCGCGAGTATCGATGTCAGTATCGCCTCGAACAGCGTGGCTCCACCGCACAGAGACATGCCCTGGTGGGAGCGAATGGAAGCGGCCAACAAGGGGTCGTCGCCAAAGGCTCGGTAGAACGGGCGCAACTTGCAGCCGGCACCGAGCGACTGTCGAACCACGCGTTCAGCGGCGACGCGCGATGCGGGATCGTCGACGGCTTCTCCGATGAGTTGGATGTGCAAGATGGCCCGGGCGGCAGAGCCCGACTGGACGACGCTCATCAGCGCCAACTTGCCATTCAAATGCAGACAACGACGGTGCTGACCGTCTGGGTCCATGCGATCGACTACTTCGGTAAAGCGAACCAGGCGCGCCGCGGTGCGGGAAAGCGAATAAGGGCGTTCCGGTTTCAGCTCGAATTCAATCCGTTTCACGGCGGTAACCTAGACCGTTCGGTCTACGACTCGCCACAAGGCCGGGTTGCGGTGAAATCGCTTCGCGCCGAACATGTAGGGCGACGTTCGACCACGCAGTGATACGGGAGGTGTTGGCCCATGGTGAAAGTCATAAAACTCGGCATTAAGCGACCCGTGAAGCACCCATTGCTTCCGGACCCCGAGCCACGCGACGTAAACTACACATTGATCTCGGTAGACGATCATCTGCTCGAACCAAAACATACCTTCGAAGGTCGGCTGCCTGCGAAATTTCAGGATCAGGCACCCCGGGTGATCGAAACCGAGGAGGGCCACGAGGTCTGGATGTACGAGGAGCAACCGTACTTCCAGGTCGGCTTCATGTGCGTGGCCGGCAGACCCAAGGAAGATCACCGCATGGAACCCTGTCGGTTCTCCGAGGTCCGGGCCGGCTGCTACGACATCGACGCTCGCATCAAAGACATGGACATCGGCGGCATTTACGCGTCGGTCAACTTTCCATCTGGCGTCACGGGTTTCGGCGGCACCTTGTTTTCCGAATCCAAGAATCAGGAACTCGGGCTCGCTTGTGTTCATGCCTGGAATGATTGGCTGTTCGAAGAGTGGTATTCCCCGTACAAGGATCGCATCGTGCCCCTGGGCATCACGTTTCTCTCCGATCCCGAAAAAGGCGCGGACGAGATCCGCCGCAACGCGGCACGGGGATTTACCGCCGTCACCTTTCCCGAGCAGCCCCACGAGTTGGGCTACCCGTCGGTTTTCGACTCCTACTGGGATCCCATCATTCGAGCGTGCACCGAGACGGAAACCGTTTTGAACCTGCACATCGGGTCCTCGGGTTTCCCCAAGATGCCCGCGGGCGCTCCCATGCTCGAACTCGGTTCGACTCTGTTCGGGCCGATGGCGTTATCTGCCTGCGCGGAGTGGTTGTGGAGCCCCTGGCCCGTGAAGTACCCGGATCTCAAGATCGCGATGTCAGAGGGTGGCATCGGCTGGGTCGCCATGTTGATCGACCGTGTCGACAACATCATGGCGCGCTCGGGATATGGTCAGAACTGGCCGGACAAGAACAATTCGCCCAGTGACGTCCTGCGGCGAAATTTTTGGTTTTGCATGATCGACGACCCGTCGACCATTTCCACCCGACACACCATCGGTGTGGAAAACATCCTCTTCGAATCCGATTTTCCGCACGGTGACGGGACCTGGCCCGACACCCAAGCAGTCATGAAAGCGGTATTGGGAGATTTGCCTGTCGAGGAGATCCGAATGATTGCCCACGAAAACGCGGCCAAGCTGTATCGGCATCCTCTGCCGAGTCCGCGCCTGCCCTGAGCTTGTCTACCTGACCTTCTCTACCGGACACTAATGACGTGCGCGGGCGAGAACTTCACGCGACCCGACTTTCCGGTGTAGGTCCCGCGAATCAGCTTGCCGTAGATCGGATGGGTTTCGTAACCCAAAGGCGATGCCTTTTCCGTCCCGTAGAAGTAAGCACCGACCAGCGGGAAATCTCCGGCCTTGTCGGGGGCCTTCAAGGTGAAGATCACCTTGCTTTTCGACCAGGTCCCGGCGACCGCATCGGACTCGACCCCGGTCACATTGACGAAGGTGAGATTGCGGCCGAGGCGCTCGGGGCGCTTTGCCATCCACTCCGTCTGCGGAGCGCCATCGGGGCCGATGATGGTCGGCGCTCCGACTATTTCCCAGCCGACGACGCTGGCGGACCGGGCATACCAACGATGGGGCCGATCGACCAACGCCAATCCTACTACGGGTCCGGCGCCGCCGGTCAAACGCACGGTCAACTGGAACGTCTCTCCTTTGGCGACTTGCGGCGGAAATTCCAGCGTGATCGTCGAGTTGGCATCGACCGCCTTGATGTGAGTCACCAGCGTCTGGCGCTCCGCCTCACTCAGCTTTCCATAGCCCTTCTCCCCGGCGAGGATCGGTGCGAAGTGCTTGCGTTCTGCCACTTCCTTTTCTGCTCGCTCGCCCGCTCCCTGAAGAGAGGCCTCGTCGAGGGACGAATGGCATGCCGCGCAGTAGGGAATGACGTCCGTTTGAAAATCGGGTGTACCTCCCGGGTAGGCCGAGACAAGGGCCGGTGCCATGACGATCGCGAACGCAATATGTGCAAGGAACCTTGCATCGTTCATTTCACCGCCTCCTGATATTCCGAGTGACAGCGCGCGCACTGCTGTCGCACGCCCGTGGTATCCAGATAGAACGTAGCGCTATCGTCCCCGCCATCGTGAACAGTGTGACATTCAACACAGAGAACGCCGAGATCTGCGTTGTGTACCGAGAGATCGTGAAATCGTTGGGACAGGTCGTCGGCATCTATATCTAGCGCATATTTTGTGTGGCATTGCCTGCAATCGGCCTCGCCCAGGGGATACTGCATATGATCCGGTTCGTCGAAGTCTCCCGTCAGCCAAACCATGGCGTCCTTCGCGGCCAACAGCTTCACCTTGGCCCGGCCCAGCCAGCCAACCCCACCGTGGCAGTCGATACAGCGAAAATTCCGGTCGCCAGCTTCGGACTCGCGTTTGGAGGAACCGTGGGCACCGGCGAGGTTGTGTACCGGACGGGCGTCGAAACCCTCACGAATCCCCACGTGAAGCACTGCGCCCGACGGTAGATGACAGGCAGTGCAGAAATCGTTGTTCGCCTCCAGCGCGTCGGTTACGAGCCATCCCGCGCAAGCGGCCACGACGCCTACCAACCCGATCGCAATTCCCTTCCAGCTGTCCACTGCGCGAGCTGCCTCCCGCTTTCGCGTTTCGTGCACTGCAGATTCGAACTACGGCGATCACGAAGAGCGGCAAGCATAACGCTTTCGACACAGCGCATTCCCCACTGGGTCTCGGAGTGTCGGATACTCCGGATCCCAAGATAAGGAAGCGAGGAAGAAAGCAAGGCGTTGATCGGTTACGCTTGCGCGCCCGAATCGACATCAGGAACCGAGACCATGGCCAAAATCAATGAAAACTTCCGCAAGCTCGCCGCCGGATATCTATTTCCAGAAATCGGACGCCGGGTGCGTGCCTATACCGAGGCGAATCCCGATGTGGATCTCATCCGGCTCGGAATTGGCGACGTCACCCTGCCGCTCGCTCCCGCTGTCGTCGCCGCGATGCGCGATGCCATCGACGAGATGGCAACCGACAAAGGCTTTCGCGGCTATGGCCCCGAGAACGGCTACGACTTTCTGGTCGACGCCATTTGCGAACACGACTACCGGGCGCGGGGGATCGATATCGACGCGGACGAGATCTTCGTTTCTGACGGCAGCAAACAGGACAGCGGCAACATCCAAGAAATTTTTGGCCATGACACTACGCTGCTCGTGACCGATCCCAGTTATCCGGTCTATGTCGATACAAACGTAATGGCCGGCCGCACCGGCGAAGTCGACGCTCAAGGCTACTACAGCGGGATCACGTACCTCGCGGCAACCGAAGAGAACGGCTTCATGCCGTCTCCACCCTCCGAAGCCATTGATCTCGCTTACCTGTGCTCACCCAACAATCCCACCGGAGCCGTCGCGACCCGGGAAAACCTCGGGTCATGGGTCGCCTGGGCAAAGGACTGCGACGCAGTCATTCTCTTTGATGCCGCCTACGATGCATTCATCCAGGACGACTCCCTCCCGCGATCAATCTTCGAGATCGAAGGTGCCAAGGATTGCGCGATTGAAATGCGCAGCTTCTCCAAGCGAGCAGGCTTTACCGGAGTGCGTTGCGCATACATGGTGATCCCCAAAGCCCTAACGGGAACAACCGCAGCAGGAGAGCGCGTTTCCTTCAACCAGCTATGGGGACGCCGACACGCGACCAAATTCAACTCCGTTCCCTACGTGATCCAGCGCGCCGCCGCCGCCACCTACACGCCCGAGGGCCGGGAACAAACCGCCGAGCAGGTTCATCACTACATGGAAAACGCCCGCTTGCTGCGCGAGGGACTCGCCGCCGCAAACTTCACCGTATTCGGCGGCGAACACGCCCCCTACATCTGGATGCGTACACCCGATGGCCAGAGTTCGTGGGACTGCTTTGATTCAATGCTTTCCCGCGCACAGGTTGTTGGAACTCCGGGCTCGGGCTTTGGTCCATCGGGGGAAGGCTACTTTCGAATTTCCGCATTTAATTCACGCGAGAATGTGGAAGAGGCGTTGCGGCGTATTACGGCGGTTGTGGGGAGTTAGGGGGCGGGGG
>JADFNE010000045.1 GCA_022563535.1 Myxococcales bacterium | reverse complement strand
CGCGCCAGAAGCAACGTGGGCGAGCATCCGGAACACGAGCGCCCGCTCATAGAGATTGAGCCGGTTTTGGTGGAGCTTCAGAAGCAGCTGTTTTGCCCCTGCGGGATCTTCATCGTCGACGGCGGCGGCCGCTGCGGCCAGGTAGCGCGAGACCCGGGGAGAGATCGGGTAGAGACCCGCCTTCTGCTTCCGGTCTTTGTTGAGTGCATCGAGATCAATTGCCGGAACCGCAGCGACAGCGGGTGCCGAAGTCTCGGTTCCAACTTCGGCCGCAAGTGCCGAGTTCGTCCCCACAAGCGCGAGCAGCATTGCGAACCAAAGCCGCTGAAGTTTCTGTTTGAGGGTGTGCATGATTCAGTGCCCTTACAGTTCGAATCGGATTCTCACCTGGACTCCGTGGCGAGCCACCGGTTCTCCGTCCACCATCATTGCGTTGTAGCGCCAACGACGCACGGCACGCAGCGCGTTCTGCTCAAATACACCCTGAGGATAGGCTCCAATGATCTTCGGGTCCTTGACGGTTCCGGCCGGACCAATGGTGAACTCGATGTCCACGTATCCCTCGATCCCTCGCTGCTTTGCCCGGGGCGGGTATTGAGGGTCGACGCGGACCAGGGGAACGACGTCGCGGTCGTTGCCGCCGGTGCCCAGGCTCGATGCCTTGCCGAGCTCGGCTGCGGTGTCGAGCATCGGGATGATTGCGCCGACCGCGCTACTCGGATTGATATTCTTCGCGAGGTCGATCTCGGGAGGCGGAGGCTGCTGCTTCGGCTTCTCGCGCTTGGGCGGTTCACGCTTTTTTTCGATGGGCTTGCTGTCTCGCTTCAGCCGCACGAACTCGAGACTGGGCGACGTCGTCCCTTCTTTCAGCTCCCCGCTCACACTGACCAGCGCCTGCATGCCCCAGAAGAGTCCAAAGGTCACGACACAGGCGAGCAGGATTGCGACGGGGAGTCGGATCGCCATTCACTTCACAATGTCGGCGGCGAGGGAGATGCTCTTCACTCCCGCAGCACGGGCGGCATCCAGCACTTTGACCAACAAGCCGGTCTTGGCCGCCACATCCGCCTGGATGATCACAGCACCCTGCGGATTTTCCGCATGCATCCGCTCGATGTTCGCGCGCAGCGCACGCGGATCGATCTGCCGGCGATTCATCCAGATCTGATCGTTCGCCGTGATGGCGATCAGGATATTGCCACGTTCCTTTCGCACGGCCGTGGAGGCGCTTGGTCGAGTGATGTCGATTCCCGACTCCTTTACGAACGACGCCGTGACAATGAAGAAGATCAGCATGATGAACACGACGTCGAGCATCGGCGTCAGGTTCACCTCGCTATCCGTCTTCGCCCGCGCTCTTCTACGTCTCATGAGCTTTGCTCCGGGAACATCTCGAGATTGTCGGATACGCGATTCGCTGCAGATTCGGCGAAGCGCTCGAGCTGCACGTGAAAAAGCATGCCTGAGATTGCGGCCACCATGCCGGCCATCGTCGGCAGCGTCGCTTTGGAGACGCCGGCCGCCATGCCCCGGGTATTGCCGCCGCCGGCGGCCATCACATCGAAGACCTCGATCATTCCGGTCACTGTTCCCAGCAGTCCGAGCATCGGACACAGGGCAACAAGGGTCCCAATCATGCCCATGCCCCAAAACAGCTCCACCCTGACATCGGAGACGATCACCCTGCGGATCTGCCTCGAGTTCCAGGAACTATGATCGGTGCGTGCATCCCAGAGCGCCTGGGCTTGCGCGAAGTCGTGTCGAAAACCCGTGCGGAAATACCACATGCGCTCGAGGATCAGCGTCCACATCACCGCGGTGACAAAGGCGATCACCAACAAGACGTCGCCGCCCTGTTCGATGAAACCCCGAACTACCGCGAAGGCTTCAACCTCCCACATTGTCTTTCTCGGAGCGCAACGCGATCAGTCCCGCGCTCTTTTCATCCAGGATGTCGATCAACTTGCGGACGCTGTTCGCCAATGTATCCGAGAGCAGCACCAGCGGAATCGCCACGATCAAGCCGAGCATCGTGGTCACGAGGGCCTGTGAAATACCGCCGGCCATCATCTTGGGGTCGCCCGCGCCGAAGAGCGTGATCGCCTGGAAGGTCTGGATCATCCCGGTCACGGTTCCGAGGAGCCCGAGCAGTGGTGAGATGACCGAGACGGTCTTCACCAACCAGAGAAAGTTCTCGAGCTTCGACGACTCGCGCAGCACCACTTCGTCGAGCTTCAATTCGAGGGTCTCGGTATCGAAATTCGCGTTGCGCTCGGCCACCTCGAGAATCCGACCGAGCGGATTGTTGACGTCGATCGTTTCGCTGTTCCGCTGTGCCGAAATCTTGCTGCTCGTGATCGCGATTACGATCCATCGCCAGACGCCTACGATCAGCGCCACAACGCCGAGCACGATGATGACCGCGCCGACCGCGCCGCCCTGCTGCACCCTTTCGGTCCTACTCGGTGTATCGATCAAGGCGAGCAGGAGACCGCCGCGCGAGGGATCGACCGAAAACTTCGCGAAATAGGTTGTCGCGTTCGCGAAGCTTTCAGCAGTGTCGAGGTGGTTCGAAGGGGGCTGTCGCCCCAGTTCACGCAGCAGCTGATCTTCGGGTTCCCAAAGTAGATAGCGGCCATTTGAAATTGCGCTGAAGGGCCCGGCGCGAATCACCTCGCGCTCCTCCTGGGTCCCCTCGATCGTGAGCACCGTGGTTCGGTAGCGCGAGACTTTGCCCTGCTTGGTGATCTCCCGCTGCAGCTCCAGCCAGAGCTTCTCGAGATCGGCCGTTGTCGGTAGCTCGGTGCTGCGACCGAGACGGTCGAGGAGTTCCTGCTGGGATCCACCGTCGGAACTGGTGAGCGAATTCCAGGTTTGCGCGCCGAGATCGGCCGCGACCTGTCGCACTACGCCAAAGAGTTCGCCGAGTTCACCGAGGCGCTCGGTCATGCGCGCTTGGGAGGTTCCGATCGCCAACTCGTTCTCGTTGTACTCGACCTCGAGGATCTGACTCTTGGCCTCTTCGCGAGAGATGACGGCCATCGCATCGGCCAACAGGCGCTCTTGATGGTCACGGTTCTTGATGAACTCTTCGACGCGACGCCGGTTGATTTCGCGTTCGGTCTCGTAGCCTTCGCTCACCATGATGAGCAACTCGTCCAGCGACCTGGGCTGGGGTTTGGAGGCCTTCGGTGGTGAGGCGGTCTCTTCCGCAAGCAATGCAGCGGTTGGCCACAGCACGAAGAAAAGTAGCAGTGTCGTAAGCAGGGTTCGCATCAGCTGTCACCCCCGACGGGCACCGGTAATGGCAGTCGGATCAGATCCGGTGCGGCCTGCTTGCGCGCGATCCGCAGTCCCTGGCGAATCGCCGTGCGGTAACTCGCATCCAAGCGGTCCCAGGATTTGGTTTGCTGATTCCAGACCCCCGCTTCGCGACTGTCCAGGCTCTGATAGATCAAGGCAATGCGGCCGAAGCGCAGGAAGTTGACCTTTACTTCGCGGCCCTCGTGCACGAGCGACGAGCGATACGCCTCGATGGTTCGGCCGTACTCGTTCTCTGTTTGATAGGCCTCCATGATCAAGCGATACTTCTCGGACGTCGAGACCGCAGCGCGGGTCATTACCTTGCGCAGCTCGGTGACCCGCTCCGTGCGTTCCTCCATCAGGAAGGGCAGGTCGAGTTCGACCGTGGCCTCTAATGCGTCGATCATGCGCAGCATCAGCGGAGTGACGCTGCGGCCAACTTCTTCGACCCGGTCGAGCTGGTCTTGCAATGAAGCGAGTTCGCCATCCTGTGACTCGATCAAATTACGCAGCTGGCGGTTGTAGACGCCGATCGAATCGATCTGCTTCAGCGCGGTGCGGTATTTCGCGAGGTAATCATCCGTCGCATCGCTGATTTCATCGATCTGACTCTGCACGCCAGCCGACTCTTCGTTGTGCTCGGCGCGGGAGTCGAACATGTCGCCAAGCGCCTGCTGTTGCGCCGGCATCTCGCCATTCCCCGCCGCATCCGCCTCGGCGTGTGCGAACCCAGCGGGGAGAGTGCAGATGGCCCCGATTGCGCTCGCGATCACGAGCTTCGACCATCCCAAAGCTGACCACCTCATGCAGAACTCCTCAATGAATCGAACGGCAGCCCGCTCGGGTGCCAAAGAATACCCCAATGTTTCAGCAGTCTGTGGATCACTGCCTGCGCTTGCCCGCTGCTCCTGTGCTAGCGCTCGCCTCCCAGGTAAAGAAAGCGGATTCCAATATGTGCCCGATAAAGCCAGGGATCAACCTTGATATTGTAGGTTGCGGTGGAGACGTCGTTCCCGGCCGCGTCGATGAAGGGCTTCTGCGCCCGGAAGGAAAAATTGCGGTCGCCCAGAACCGCATAAGCGCGTGCGCCCATGAAGAGCGCGACACCGACTGGGCCGTAGTGTCCCGCGTCCATCTCGAGGTCGAGTCCGGGTCCGATGGCGTTGAAGTGATGCCCGGATTGTGCCCGGAGGATCGTTTCCCGATTGAAGCCGGGAACGGTCACGGTCACGGGGGGCGGGCTAAGATTAAGTTCAAGGTAGTCGGTGCATATATCTGCCATTCCGCAGTCGCCGGCGACAACAACCCCGAAGCCCTCGACCTTGTACCTGAGCCAACCCACGCTCGGCTTCAGGCGAAAATTGCGCTCGCGGTACTCAAAGGGAAAGGCAGCACCCAAAGTCAAGCCGAAGGCCAACGTATCAACCCTCGCCGAGACCTGCGTCCCCAGACCGTTGGCCGCACCTATGCCAAAGGCCCTGCCCCGAGTGCCATCTTCATCTTTGGCGCAGACTGCTTTGCCCTCGGGTCCTTTCAAGCAGCTGGGATCCCCCTCGAAGGCGACGGCGCGGCGGGGCGCGAAAAACGTCAGGAGCTCGCCGCTGAAAAAGAGACGTGGCCGCAGCGGTATCGGCAGGGCAGGGGTCATCACCTCGAGCACCCCACCCATCAGGGGGGACGCCGCGAAATCATCGCCCATCGACGGATCTCGTAGGGGTCCCGACACGAGCGTCATCGTGTCTGTGATGGTCGAGATTGCCGCGCCATCGTGTGTCTGAAAGGTCAGGCCTGAGGTGAGCGCCAGGGACATGACCCAACGGTTTTCGGCAATCGGAGGTGTAAATGACTTCGCGTCAGCCGCCAACGAAGCGAGGGGGGTCGCAAACTGGAGCGCAATCAGCGCGAGCAACAGACGAGGACTAGATTCCTGTTTTCGCTTGGGCGGCACTGGATTCACACTAGGACGCGCGGGTATGTTTTGGCAAGTGGGTTTGCAAAGAACTGCGCGATCCGTTTCTGACTCGGGGCCATAAGCACTCTGATGTATAGTCGCATGATGGAAGTATGGCCCAGACCGCGAGCGAAGGGGCGGAGCGGGCGACCGGGCCACTGTGTGGAGGTCTTTCGCGGGGTGCTCACCGTCGCGTTCTGCCTGGTTGCGTGCTTCGCCGCCGGCTTGGCGGGCGCCCAGGAATCGCCCTCCAACGAGCCGCCGCCCTCCGGAATCGAAGAGATCGTGGTGCGTGCCGGAGCGTCCGTTACCTCGGCCGACTTCGAAACCGCCGACTCGGTCACCGGCTTCGGCGCCGAGGATCTCGCGGCACTCGGTGCGCAGGACATATCGGACGTCGCCGCATTCACACCCAATCTCGAGATCGTCACTTCGGGTGCAACGACGCCGACATTCTTTATCCGCGGCGTCGGCCTGAACGACTTCAATTCCAACTCCACCGGCGCCGTTGCGATCTACGAGGATGGCGTCGCGCGAAACGCACCCGCGCTTCAGCTTTCAACCCTCTTTGACATCGAGGGCGTGACAGTGTTGCGTGGCCCGCAGGGCACCGGTCTGGCCCGCAACGCATCGGCGGGTGCCATCAAGATTTATGCCGCCAGGCCCACGGGCGAGGTCGGTGGTTACTTGCGTGCCGACCTGGGCAACTTCGACTACATGGACATCGAGGGCGCCTTCGAAGCACCGCTCTTCGAGGACATCCTCGCCGCCCGGGTTGCGTTTCGCGTGACTGAACGGGACGGCACGATGAAAAATCGCTGTGGCAATGCGCCAGCTTTCGCCGACCGGGTCCCGGTACCAACACGAGCGACCACGATTGTGCTCGGGCTTCGAAATACTGACGCGCCCTGGTCGATCTGCGGCGAGCCCGTCGCATTCCAGGGTCCTCCACAATTACCCCGGATCTCCGACATCCCGGTCGGCCTCGCCGATCGCGTGAACGACATCAGTAACTGGGCCGCACGCGGTACGCTGCTTTTCCGCCCGACGCTGGACATGAGTTGGCTCTTGAACGGGCACGGATCCAGGCGCGACGAATTGAGCCGCCTCGGGCAGTCCATCGGGACGAGCGGCTTCTACTGTCTCGACGTCGAAAACTGCGGCAGGATTGAGGATGGGGGCACGCAGATTTTGGGCCTTCTCGGCACCAAGCAGGGGCTGGCCGGTGTAGGGTACCAGGCGCCCGAGATTCGGCGGCGGCTGGAAGAGTTGGCCCCGTGTAATAGAGCCTATCCAGACAAGCCGTTCGGCAAATGCTCTACTTCGGTCGACAAAGTTTCGAACAACAACGCGAAGATCCAGCTCGCCGAAGAGCTGGCGCGCAAGCTCGACTCCAAGCCCTGGGAAGGTGATTTCAACCGGACCGGTTCAACGACGAACGACACCTATGGCGCCTACCTGAAGGGCGAGATCGTGTTGCCTACGGGAATGACCCTCAAGACGGTGACCAGCTATGACTCTTATGACCGAACAATCGATCTCGATCTCGATTTTTCCCCAGAGACTCTCTTCCAGATCATTACCGATGACGAGGGTTGGCAAATTTACCAGGACGTCAAGCTCGACGGTGTGATCGGCTCGGAGGGCCAGATTCGCTGGGACCTGGGCAGTTGGTTCCTGCGCGAAGAACTCGACGTCGCCGTAGTAAACGAATTTGGACAAGCCGCTGCTTTCGGGGTTGGCCGGCGCGATTATGTCCAGGACGTCTGGAGTGCAGCGGCCCACGCGCGAGTCGCTTTTGACTTCTGGAGCGTTTTCACCCTCGATGGCGGCGTACGATACAACTGGGAACGAAAGAAGCTCGACTACGTGCTGAACTCACCCGGGATCCCTTCACCACGCATCGAAATGCTAGACGACGTGTGGCAAAAACCGACAGGCACGATTCGTCTCACATACCGCTTCCGGGATGACACACACGTCTTCTGGAAGTACACGCGAGGCTGGAAGCCCGGAACGTATAACGCCACGAGTTCGCCTGAGCAGGGCGTCTCGGTCGCGGACGAGGAAACGATCGACTCCTTCGAGACAGGCATCGAAGGAAGTTGGTTCGACGGTCGTTTCAATCTCGGCGGGTCCTTCTTTCATTACACCTACGACGGGTACCAACTCTTTATCGCACAGCAATTCGTCGGTGGCCAGCCCGAATTCGTCATCGTGAATGCGGAGTCAGTCGAGGTCTATGGGGTCGAGGTCGACGCTGTCGCGCGACCCTGGGACGGCTCCTTCCTCAACGTTCGCTTTGGCTGGCTCGAGAGCCGGTTTCTTGACTTCGTGCAGATTCAGCAGGACATCATTGGCGTAATGGGCCAGCAGGTTATCGTCAATCGCGAGCTTCAGAACACGGGCAATCAGCTGCCGAATGCCCCGAGGTACAAGGTCAGCATTACAGGGGAGCAGACCCTCGAGCTCGGACGGTTGGGTTCGCTCAGCCTCCGCTACGACGGCGCCTGGACCGACAAGACCTTCTACGATGCCACCGAGGGCGTGGGCCTCCCCAATGTCGACAACATCCAATCTCTGCCCAACAACACGGTGGCTCAGCCGGCCTTCTGGATTCACAATGCGCAGCTGACGTATCGACCGACGAGCGGCCGCTTCGAGATCGCCGGCTGGGCGCGCAACTTGACGAACCAGTCCTACAAGACTTTCGCCTTTGACGGCACCACGTTCAATCAGACCTCGATTTACTTCGTGGGCGACCCGTTTACCTACGGGGGCAAGCTGAGCGTCACGTTCTGACGCGGTGGCCCTCCGTGCCGGCTGCCACAATCACTCGACTTGGTAACCGAGCGCACGCAGCAGGTTGAGTTCGAGTTCTCCTAGTTCGCGCGTCGGCGAGTCGCCCCAGCTGGGCTGCTGAGCCCGGTATTCGTCGGCCGCCGCTCGCATTCTCGCCAACGTTTCGGGTTCTGCTTCTGATTGGTCGACTCGTTCAAGGGGATCTTCCCGAGCATCGAAGAGCACCTCGGTGGCCTCTTCTTCACCTTCGTGCGCCACTCGCACGTAGCGGTAGGGTCCCTCGACCACCGCGATGGTGGGCAACGGCTCGCTGTCGCGCTTTGCCCAATTCTGGTCGAGATCGGCAATTGAAACACGCACCTTGTCGTCCAATGGGATTCCCGACAGTTCCGCTGCGATATCGGGCATGCGCGAGCGACCGTCGATCTCGGTCGGCGACTCGAGTCCCAGGAGTTCGAAGATCGTGGGCCAGATGTCGACGTTCGCTGTGCGCGTCTTTACTTCGACCCCAGGCTCCAATCGGAATGGCAGCGAGATCAAGAACGGGACCTCGGTCGTCTCGCGGAAGACCCTGCGCGCATGGCCTTCGAAGCCGCGCTCGAGGAAGGCTTCGCCATGGTCCGAGGCAATCGCGATCACGGTCTTGTCGAGCAGGCCAAGCATGCCCAGGCGCTCGAGCATGATTCCGATCGAGTCGTCCGTCCAGCGAATCGAGTTGTCGTAGACGTCCGAGTAGCTCGAGCCGAAGAGCGCGGAATGTTCGTCGTAGATGTACTCGTGAAGGTCCATCAGGTGGATATAGAGAAAGAATCGCTCGTTGGCGTTGACGCGCAGGAACTCGACAGCAGCCTCGAAGATCCCTTCGTCGGTGCTTCTGTCGGACACCGTCGGATTCTCGCGCCGGATCCCCGGGGCCATTGGGGCGGGCCCGGGCCTTTGGTAGATCGCGAAGCCCTGGTCGAAGCCGAAGGTCGGAGCGACCCAGCCATTGCGGTAGAGCCCGACCGTCAAAAAACCCGCGTTTCGAAACACCTCGACGGCCATGTTGGCGGCTTCGGGAATCACGTGGTCGAAGCGGCTGATGCCCGTGTGCGTAGGCAACAGGCCCGTCCAGAGCGAGGCCATCGAGGTCTTGGTCCAGGTGGACTGCGCAAGGTGGCGCTCAAAGCGAATGCCCGAGGCAGCCAGGCGGTCGATCACTGGACTGGTGTCTCGTTCGTATCCGTAGCTGCCGAGCCGTTCGGCGCGCATCGTGTCGATCAGGATAAACAGGACGTTCACGTCGTCCCGGTTGGCCAACGCGGCCACGTCCTCGGCGTCTCCGACCGGGCGACTGTCCCAATCACCGCCAACTCGATGCTCGAAGAGTGTCAGTGCGATGACTGCGATGACAAAGACCAGCAGTAGAATTGCCATGGCAGTCCAAGGCCAGCGCTGGTCCAGCAGTCGGTTGGGCACGGGAGGAATATAGCGCAATGCCCCTGGTTATCGTCGTGTGTTGTCGCCTAACCTGCAGCGATGCATCGTGATAGACCCCCCATTCAGCCGTCCGCTGTCCGCCTCCTTTCTCAAATCCTCTGCTTGTTGTTCGGCCTCTGTATCCTGGCGGGATGCGGTGAAGACCGTGCGGAAGACTCGCTGACGGCAATCCGTGCGCAACAGTTGGCGGGGGATCATGCGGGGTCCATCCAGCCGCTCCGGGCCCTGCTCAAGACCCGACCGGATGATCCAGAAGCCAATTTTCTATACGGCAGGGCGCTGATGCTGACGAGGCAGCAACACATCGCGAGTTGGTCGTTGCGCAAGGCGATGAAACATCCCGACTGGTTGATCCTGGCGGGACAACAGCTCGCCCATTTCGCCCTGGCGAGTCGGGACTTCAACGAAGTGGTGGCGCTGACCGATCGCATTCTCGAAATTGAACCCGACAACAAGCGTGCGCTCCTGGTGCGTGCGAATGCGTATGCGTACTGGAAGAAGGATCCCGCAAAGGCCCTCGAAACCGCGAATCGACTGCTAGAAATTGATCCGAATGCGATCGAGGCCTACGAACCTCGGATTCTGGCGCTACTGGATCTGGGACGTTTCGAGGAAGCCAGCGCCGATCTCGCCGCAGCGGGCGAGATGCTGAAAGAGCTCAAGGGTACAGTGCGCGTTCTCGCCTGGCACTGCTCGACGACCGCGGCCTTCGAAGAACACGCTGGGGATCTGGACAAAACGCGAAAGACGTGGGAGCGCTGCCTCGAGAGCTATCCCACTGATGCGGAGGTCTTGACCAACGCGCTCGTCTTCTATGACGGGCAGGGGGAACACGAACGGTCACTCTCGATCGTCCGCGCGGCGCTGGCTGATCAACCGAACTCTCGCGAGTATCGAAACTTGCTCGCCGATCGTCTGCGCCTGTCGGGGAAGGCGGCCGAGGCCGAAGCGCTGCTGACCGAGGCGACACAAACCGAGCCGGTGGAACTCGTGGCTATCGCCTGGTCCGATCTGGCCAAGCTACGCAAGAGTATGGGCGAGCATGAGGCCGCCGCGGACGCGCTCGAGCGGGCGGTCGAACTCGCGCTCGAACAGGACGCGGCCTACCCCGAACTGCTCTTCGAACGTGCTGACGCGCTGATCCTGGCCAATCGCCTCGAGCGCGCCCTCGAGGTTGCGGAGGATCTTCCGGTCGAAGCGCATCGGCGACTCATTCGCGCGCGCGTCGCCCAGGAGAGAGGCAACGCCCGGCTCGCGCTCAGCGAGTTCAGCGAAGCCCTGAAGCTCTGGCCCGACAATACCTGGGCCCGTTACTACTCGGCGCGGGCGGCCGAGGACGTCGGAGAGTTTGAGCGGGCCCTCGAGGACTATCGCTATGCGGTACGAATCTCACCCGGGGCGACGGACGCGCGCGCGCGTGGAGCAAGGCTCTTGCTGGCAGGAGGCGGGCTGGCTGCAGCCATTCAGATGCTCTACGTCGGCGTGGAACAGGCGCCGCTCGATATCGATGCGATGCTCCTCTCGGTGTACCTCTCAGGCAGGGGCGGCAATATGGCCGGTATCGCCGAGACACTCGAGAATATCGAGGCAAGTTACCCAGCCTGGGCGGGTTTGGGCCTGGCGCGCGCGGCCGAGGGTCTAGAAGAGAGGGCCGGACCCGCCGCGGCGGCCAGCATGCTGGCGCGCGCGCCGGGCGTCGACTACGGGGATCCCCGATTTGTTCCTGCCCTGCGCAATTTGGTTCGTTACTCCCACGCGGCCGGATCGCCAGGCGATTTTTCGAGCCGACTCCAAAAGGTACTCGACAGCCAACCAGAGTTCAGCAGCTTCGAGGACATCCGTGCACTCGATCTCGAAATGTCGGGTGCGCCCAGGGAATCCACACTTGCAGTTTATCTGCGAGCCCTGGAATTGGGGCCCAGAAACGCCTACGCGCTGAGTGGCCTCGGACGCCTCGAGGCGGCCGACAATCCCGAGCAGGCGCTGGCCTACTTCGACCGAGCCGCCGCGATCGATTCGTCCAATCCCGATCACGCGATGGCGGCCGTCCGCGTGCTCATCGACATGGGCGAGTTGGACGGGGCCCGCGAGCGACTCGATCGTCTGCTCGGGGAACATCCCTTCGAGATTGACGCAGCGATGACTCAGGTCCGCCTGGACCTACAGCAGGGTGTGGATACCCCTCGTACCCTGGAGCGGGCGAAGCGCGCCGTGCGCTTTGGCGGCGGCGCGGATGCGCACGGGCTGCTGAGCCAGGTCTACGCCAAACGGGGCAACACGGAGGAGGCCGCCGAGGCCAGCCGCCGCGCCGAAGTGCTCCGCGAGTCCGCGGCCGCGAAATCCGATTCTCGACCGGTCGAAGAACCCGAAGCCTGATGCAAAAAGCACCCGTCGTGAGGCCAAAATACTGACTCAAAGTCAGGGGTAAGTTTTTTCCCAGTTACTGAATTTTGTTTCCTGGAGACTTCTCCGGACGCCCGAAAGTGAATGCCAGTACTGCCCTAAGCTACTGTTTTTACATTATTTATTGATACTTTTCCAGGATGGCAGATAGGGCACGGAATTTGCTGTACCGAGGGTAGCTTCAAGAGCTAGAGCCCGACTTCACGGTGCATCTACAAGTTCGATTCAGAAGGAGATTTCATGTTAATGCTCAAGCGTGTGGCGTTTGCTGCGATGATGCTCGGTATTTTGTGTGCCGGGAGCGCTCAAGCGAGAAACTATTCACTGATCGGTGGTGGTGCTCAGCTCCACGTCGGCCAAGGGCTGGCTCTACCGATTCAAGCTGCCGTTGCGCAGACTGGTGCCGCTTTTCCCCCGCTGCTGATTACGGCACAACCCGTCAATGTCGTGGGAACCACTGCGATGGCCTTTCAGCAGAAAGTCACCGTGCCGGCTGCTGCCATGAAGAGGGTGGCTACCCAGCAAACGGTCGGCGTGTTTGCTTCGAACCCCGCAGTTTATGCTGTGGGGACGAACCTCAACTACACCTGGCCCACGGCGGCGGCCGTATTCTCGACGGGTGCCCGTACCGGCGCCACGACGACAACGTTCACTGCTCTTACGAGCCAGAGCATCACTTACTCGAACTCGCTCAACAGCAAGTTCGGTGGCCCCGCGCAGTTCGCGCTGAGCCCCAACGCGGTCACGAGCGGCCTATCTCCGCTCGCCGCAGTGACGATCTACGCGGCCGTTGGCGTTCCCCCGCCGTGTACCCACACGGTTTATGATCCGGGAATGACGGCGCCTTTCCCGTCCGCAGGTTGTGTAGCGGCGATCCTGTACGCGCTGCCGACCGGTGTCGGGGGCCCCGGCCGCGCGGCTACCCTAGCCAGCGTGCTGACCCCCGGTGGAACGCCCGCGGCAGTAGCAATAGGCGCCTTGATTCCCGGAGCGGGCCCTGCCCTATTGAATGCTGCAGGCACCCCGGCTGTCTTCAACTTTGGACCGGCTCTGACGCCGGAGGGTGGCTTCAATGCCGCTCCCCTCAACGCGGCAACTAGCAAGGGCTTCCCGTGGACCACGGGCAAGATCATCATCAAAGCTCCGGGCGCCCTTGGCGGACCGGAGACCTTCACCCTTACCGGTGGGAACACGTTCACCGGGGGTGGTCAACGAACCATCCAGATGGTCTCGGGCGCACTTAGCATACGGTCGTTCACCGGTCAGAACGCCAACCGCGGCTGGGTTCGGTTGATTCTCCTTCCGGTTGGATCCGGTTCGGCCATGGGCCCGATCGGCATCGCCATGGCAGCGACCCTGATGGGCTACCTGCTGTACCGCCGCCAGGGTGCCAGAACTGCAGCCTGAGAGATTGAGAGACTGAGAAACAGTCTCGACTCTCTACAAACGAATGGGGACGAATCGACGTAAGTCGGTTCGTCCCTTTCTCGTTATGATTCCCGAGTCATGAAGTTTGGATCCGCTTTTCTCTGTCTCGTCCTCTGCCTCTGCAGCCAGCTGATCAGCTGCGCCAACGGTCCAGCGACGCTCCACCGTCAACTCGTGCCCGTCTGGCGGGAGTACACTGCGCTGCCAGGAAAACGCGCTCTGGCGATCGCCGGAGTCCCCGGCCGAGGACCCTGGGTGACGGCTGCCTCGGGAGGACATGAAGCAGTGCGCAACGCCAAGGTCAGTGCGCTCGAGGTCTGTGCCGAGCGCCGCCAGGTTCGCCGCATGCAAGCGGAATGCGTGCTCTATGCCATTGGCGACAGGATTGTCTGGCGGGGACGCTGAATCCGATGAGTCTCCTCAACGGGCTTGCTCGCAGCTCCCTCTCACTCCGCCGGCGCAACCCGCGCCTTGGCCTCGTCCGAAAGCGATGAGGCGTCCAGCCAAGCCATCGCCGCGTCCCGATCCAAGTTGAGCCAGCTTTTCACGACCGCGACCAGCGCGTACTCGCGATCCCCGTCGCGCTCGATCTGCTCCGCCCATTGAATCGCTTCCGTGGGCATGTCGAGAGCCAGCTGTCTGACGTAGACAGGAAGGGCGGGCTTCAGCCAATCCGCGACTTTGCCGCCAGTGCCTTGCGCTGCCATCCAGTCCATGGCCTCACGTCGTTCTAACTTCACCCAGGACGAATAAGTCGTGCGCACGGCGAGGTTGGTCTCGTGACTGGGAGGCGCGGTACTGATCCAGACGAGCGCACTGGCACCGTCATCGAGCAGGCGGGCGGCGATCAAGCGCCGCAGGTCTTTCCCATAGGGCCCATCACAATGCGCAGCACACCAGGCCATGCCCGCGTTGCGGTCATAGGTCGTGACGACTTGCGCCGTCTGGCGAAAGATGCTGCGCTTGTACGACTCGTCGTCTTCCGAGACCGCTCGGGCCCAGCTCATGACGGACTCGCTTCCCTCGGCTTGCATCCGCGCACGAAGATATGCCTTGATCGAACGCTGACGAAGCACCCCAGCGCTCTGATTGGCGATGAAGACGGCCAGCTCCGGTGGATCGCCGGCGGAGTACCAACCGCGCACCAGCGCGAGCGAGATCACGTTGCCAACATCCGGACGGCTCAGCCATGCTTCTCCGGCCGCCACTGCAGCAACCGGGTCGAGCTTCGCCCACATCGTCAGAGCCGCGATAAAGAGGGGAATCCGGTAGGCGACCGGCCCGTCATCGATCGTCCAATGGGTCGCACTGACCGGATCGTGCATGGCCCAGAAGTGGATCAGCAACTCCGTGTCCGACGCCAGGAGGTCCAGCCTCCCATCGCTGAAGAGCGATTTAACGACGCTGACGTTCTCGGCGCCGAGGGTGGGCAAGAATTCGCCAAGCAATCGGGCGCGGGAGTAGGGATCCGCATCCTGGAGAATGCGGACGAGCGATTCTCGCACGACACGGTTGGCCTCCGATTCCACGATCTCGGGCACCGGCGGCAGGACGACGATCGGTTTGCTTTCGGTAGGCTCCGGAGCAGACTGCTCGTCACAAGCCCCCAATCCGATTGCAACCAGACCAAGCCCCAGACCCATCAATACGCTCATTTTATTCTTCATAGTGACGGACATTAACGAAGCTCTGGTCGCGTTCAAGCTGTCCGCACATGTGATGGCGCCCCTCGGAGGATCAGTTTTGAGATGGCTGTGCGGTGCCTCGCTTGCGACTCTCGAGCAACTTCTTGCGATTCTCGAGCAGCGCGCGCGCCGCAGGGTTCCCCTCATTGGCCAGCACTCTGATCCTGGCCAGCGTGGGTACATCGCTTTGCAACCCGTAACTGAGCGCCATACGGAAGAAGCGCGCCGCCCTTTCGTAGTGGCCCGAGGCAGATTCGAGCTCGCCACGCTGTACTAGGTGAGTATCGAGGTTTAAATTCCACGGCTCGAGCGCGACGTAGTCCGCCCGCTTTGCCGTTACGCCTCGGTCTGGTGCGAGGTGCTGTCCGCGGGCGCCCACCGCGACGAAAGTGAGGATGACTCCGGCCAGGACAAGTCTTCGTCGCAGGGTGCTGCGCGCTTTGACTTGCCCGTTCGATGTCTCTGGTGGCAGTGTGTTCGAGCGGCGCCGGGTGATCCAGATGCACGCGACTACGGGGTAGGCGACGGGTAGCGTATCGCCGACGATCCTCAATGCGTTCTTGACCCACTCCATGCGCCACGGCTGCACGATGTTGAGCCCTTGTTCCTTCAGCACCATGCCGATTTCGAGCTCGGCGACCAACGCGAGCATCAAACAACATGCAACGAACGAGCAGGCCAGGGCAGCCGCTGCACTCCCCACGCGATTGCGGCTCTGGGGAAAACTCAGCGCAAACGCCGGAGGGAGCGTCACGATGAGCCAGATGGATACCATTTCGATCTGGATCGCTCCGGACAGAAACGGGCTCAATAACACGAACTGGCCGCCGATCCATTCGATCGCTGCGATGTAGGGATGCGGTGCAGTGACCAGCAGCAGGTCCCGTGCGCCACGCGCAACGCAGAGCGCCACCGCGTCTCGCGCCAGATACGCCGCGCCGCCAATCGCACACGCGGCGGCGAGGAAGCCAGCCAGCCAGCGGCTTCCAAAACGGGCGCGAAGGCTCTGAAGTGGGCTCGCCGCTAGCGTCAAAGCTCAAGCACCGTCAAATCCGATCGTGTTGCCCATGGGCCCTCCTTGCCCGATATTCGTACTCGCGAGATATTCGAGCGGGTCGAGCGCGCGCGCAAGGCCGCATCGCGCAAGGGATGAACGCCATGGAGAGCATTGCCTGTTCTTTGCATTCGAAACTTCCCATCGTATCGAGTTCGCTCGTCGAAGCTCCCACTGGTCCCCGCGAGCGTCAGTCCACCGTCGAGTGGATTCGCAGCGCACTGGCCGAGGTCGGCTGTTTCGTGTTGCGCATCGAAGGGGCGGGCCCCACGATCGACGCCGCAACCCGGCAGTGGCGGCAATTCTACGCACTGCCCGACTCGGCCAAACAGATTTGTCGGGCCGAACGCGATGAGGGCGGGGGCTGGATGCGGTTGCGGGACGAGCCGCTGTACATGAGCCACATGAATGCAAGCGAACTGGATGCGGGGCGCTGCAAGGAACAGTTTGGCTGTGAGGCCAACACTGACACCGACACCGGCCCCGACACCGACCAGGGCCCCGGCCTATGGCCGAGCGAAGATACGAGTCCCGGGTTTCGCCGCGACGTTTCTGCCTGCGCCGATCGACTGGGTCAATCCGCGCGGGGGTTGCTCGCCTGCTTCGAGACGGTGCTCGGGCAGGAACCGGGGTTTCTGCGTCATGAACCCGGCTATCTCAGTCTCAACTCCTATCCGGGCGCATCACCCAACACGCGAGGAATAGGCGAAGCGGAAAGGCGCGCCGAGATAGGCCTGGGCGAACATTCCGACGCTGTCGTCTTTACGATGCTTCGCCAGACCACCGCAGCACTGCAAGTCAAGGCAGGCGGAAACTGGTTGACCGTGCCTGTGCTCGACGACGGTTGTTTCCTCGTCATCCCAGGAGACTGGCTGGAACTCTTCAGCAACGGAGCCATACCGGCCACTCGTCACCGCGTGTTGGAACTAGCGAAGGATCGCGAGTCGGTGTTGTTCTTCCAAAACGTGGCGCCCATGCCTGTCGGTCCGCTAGCGCACTTCCTGCGCGGCGGCGAGAAGGCACGCTACCCCACAGTGAACAGCGACATCCCCTACGTCGACGGAGTCGCCGGCGTACCGCGTTGGCAGACTCATACGGGGGTAGAGCCGCCTTCAGCACGTTGAGCCGCGTCGGCGTTCGGTGGCCGAGACACGACGGGCAGGCGAATGCTGAAGCGAGTGCCGGAGCCCAGGGCGCTATCTACCTCGATGTCTCCCCCCCATGGTCGGTGATGATGCCGTACACCATGCTGAGCCCCAGCCTGGTTCCGTCTGCCGCTAGCCTTGTCGTAAAGAAGGGATCGAAAATTCTTGCAAGGTGGTCGGGCGCAATGCCGCATCCGTTGTCCCGAATCTCGATGCGCGCAAATTTGTCGTCGGCCTCCAATTGCACGTCCACGCCGCCTCCCTGGTCCCCGATCGCTTCTACGGCGTTTCGAAGCAGGTTGACGAGTGCCTGTTCCAACTGGATTGGACTGAGGTGGACGATCACTGGGTTGACTGGGCTTGTGAATCGGATGACGACGTGATGGTCGCGCGCGTAATCCTCGACGAGGTCGCAAGCCCTGCGGCAAACATCCACCAGATTTTTGGGCCACCGCTCCGTGTCATCGTTGCGTGAAAACTGGAGAACACTGCGCACGATCCGGCCGCAGCGAGCGGCCTGTTCTTCATTCCGATTCAGTGCATCTTTCCACACTGCCTTGAAATCGGCGTCGTTTTCACACAGCAGAGCGTGCTGGGCCGAGTTCAAGATTGCGCCGATGGGATTGTTGATCTGATGTGCGATTCCAGCGGCAAGTGTGCCCACGGAGGCCAGGCGTTCGGCTCGCCGCAGCCGCGTTTGCGATCCCGCGAGTTCTTTAGTGCGCCTTTCTACGAGTCGTTCAAGTTCGTCGCGATATTGGGCGAGAGCCAGATCGCGCTCTTCGATGTTCTGGAGCATCTCGTTGAAGGCATCCACCAGGACTCCGGTTTCATCGTCGAGGGACTTGCTGGCTCGAAGTGAGAAATCAGCTTCCCGCTGGACGCGACCGGCAATCTCGGCCAGCGAGCGGATCGGAAGCGAGATCGAGCGCTGAAGCCGCGAAGATAGAAGAACTGCAATCATGCAGGAAAGGACCGCGACGATGCCCGCAACAGCCTTGAAGCGGCTCGCCAGGCCATGCAACTCTGCGAGATCGGATCGGATCACAATGATGCCGAGAACACCGGAAGAATTGATGATGACACGGTGGACTTGGAGGTGCTCCCCGTCGGACGAGAGGTCGTCCTCACCCGTTGCTGCCTTTAGGAGGCCACTCGCGTCCGCCCCATCGCGGAGGTACTGGGCAAAAATGTTGCCATCCAGGCCGAGGATGACCGCCGAGACCACGGATTTTCGGGAGCGAAGGGAGTTCAGAATTTTGGTAGCGGCTTCTGGGTCACTGAAGGCGACAGGCGCGGAGCTATTCTGGGCCAACATGTCGGCCGTGATGCCCAGCTCCTGCACGAGATAGTCTCGCAGCGCGCGGGTCTCGAACGTAATCACGGCGACGGACGAGACGAGAACTGCGAATGAGGTGCTCGCCAGCACGAGCAGCGCGAGCCTGCGAGACAGAGAAAAACTGGCCGGCCGGAGATTCACGGACTCGTCCCCCGGCAGCGGTCGAAATCGGGGAACTTGGCGATGGCGAGTAGCTGCGACGAAATACTCAGCCCTGCGTCGGTGGCCGCCTGCTGACTGATCTCGAGGGCCAGACGCTTATTCTCGGAGACGAACCGAACCATTCCTCCTCTGCAGGTAAAGTCCTCGCGATCGGAGACAGTCAATACTCCCTTGAGTTTCTCGAATTGTCTCATCAGTCTCAGGCCGCCGGGTTCTTTCTTGCTCAAGTAGATCACATTGCAAGCTTTCGATGAACGCAGCGATGCGATTTCGATGATTCGGGCAATGCGATCGTGGATCGGACGGCCGTTGTAGTAGTCCAGCAGCGAGCCCATTGGGTTCTTGCCTAGAACACAGATCGTCAGAGTATCGAGGGACTCAGGGAGATGCTGCGGCGACCACTCGACATAGGAACCAAGGCGAAAGAGAAACGTCGCCTTGAGCTCCACGTCTAAGACATTTTTGGGGATGCGCGGCGATTCCGCTGCGCTCGACACGGCCAGTGTCAGCGCGAAACAAGAGACGAGTACTCGAAAGAGGGGAAAGGGCGAACGCATCATCGACGCTCTTCGGTTCGGTGAATGGTTTGCCCCAATTGCCAGCTTACGTCCAGGCCAATGCTGGGCGCGAGGTTTCGGTAACCGCCGAATCCGCCGAGGTAGTTTTGCTTGTTCAATTCGTCATCAAAAAGGCCAGACAGGTGATATCCGACGAGATTGACGGTGCAGTTCTGGATCGGCTTGTACTCTATGATGCCGAGATTCAGAAACACTTTTACTGCAAGTTGCAGCATGCTTCGCGAACGTCATCGCCACCAAGAGTCTCCTGATAGTTTGCGAAAGTGTAACTGTGTCACATGTTTCGATCTAGATCGGCATCCGTTCTCAGCATCGAACGGTCCAAATCAAGGGACAGGAAAGCGACTGTGCGCTCCCAGAGCAGGTGAACTGTTGCGATGTTGGGTCATTACTGTATCGGCTTTGCTTCCGAATCAGTGACCTGCCCCAGTTCGTTGTACTGTATCCCGCCAGCAAGATTCGGAGATTTGAGCGGTCTAATCTAAGAGACACTTCATGGGGTCGACCTTACGCCTCGCGCAATCGAGCATACCCAGCGTCAGCTCGCCCACGAAGACCTCGCATCCGATCTCCGAGTCGCAGATGCCGAGAGTCTCCCCTTCGACGACGACTCCTTCGATCGCGTCTATAGCTGGGGAGTTTTGCACCATTGACCCGATACCGAGCGGGCCTTCCTGGAGGTCTGGCGGGTACTGCGCCCGGGCGGCGTCGCGAAGATCATGATCTATCACTCACGCTCGGTCACGGGCTGCATGCTCTGGTTCCGCTACGCCCTGTTGGCAGGCAAGCCCTGGCGCAGCTTCTCCGAAATTTACGATCAGCACCTGGAGAGCCCCGGCACCAAGGCCTATACGGTCGAAGAAGCCCGCGAACTCTGCCGGAACTTCTCCAGCGTCGACATCAAGGTGCAGCTAAACCACGGAGAGCTCCTGATGGGAGAAGTGGGCCAGCGGCACAAGGGCTTGCTCCTCACGATCGCCAAGGCGATTTTGGCCACGGCCCCTGATCAAGCGCTTCTGCGCCAACCACGGGCTCTACCTGATGATCACTGCACGCAAGTGATCGCCCCGGATTTGGACAAATTGTCGGGATAATCGAGCTAGTTGACACTCGATCGCTGGTCACTGGAACAGAAAGCGAATATTAAATTTCCAATCGCCGTCGAAACCATCAGATCGGCGAAACCAATTGTCTCACCTGGACGTAATATCCACCAGAAGCGATTGAGTGTCAGGTTCCAGAACTTGGAACTTTACGCGATTGGACTGGTCTCGATGCTAGACAGAATCGGAGAGATCAAGCAGAGAACAAGAGAGGAAACGAAGATGAAGATGGATCTCGAGAGCAAGATTGGGAGACGCGCATTTCTGGTTCGAGTTGTGGAGGCGGGGAGTGGTACCGTGCTGGCTCCCGCGGTTTTCTCTGTTGTGGGCCTGGGCTTATCGGGGTGCGGGGGAGGTAATAGTTCTGGCGGCTCGGGGGGCGGGGCGCCCGGCGTCACGTTCACTGTGGATAGTGCGAGTGGCCACACCCATGATTTTTTTATCCCTCAGGCCACCCTCGACACGCCACCGGGGGCCGGATTCAGCGCAGCAACCAGTTTCAGCGGACATGTTCATACGGTCACACTCAGCCAGGCAGACCTGGTCAATATCGCGGCCAGCATGGCAGTCAACGGCACTACAACGTTCGACTCAGGTCATGATCACAACTACACGTTCTTTTGAGACGTCGTCCAAAGTTGAGCGCCCCCGGGGTCGACTCGTTTCCTGCCGCTGCGAGTGTTGTATCCGTAATCGGCCATGCGTCGTATAATTTGGAAGTTCAAGGCGAGCGTGCGGCGTGTCATCGTTCAATACAGGTCCACTTGATTCTCGAAGAGCCAACTCAATGTTGCGTGTCCTGGTCTCGATTCTGTTCCTCGTTATTTGCACCGGCTTGGCCCACGCCCAGGAGCCCGAATATCTCGGTCGCGCCGCTTGCGAGTCATGCCACCAGGTCGAGTCCGAGCATTGGGCCGACACCATTCACGCCGATGTCTTTCTGCGGAATCCGAGGACCGCTCTCGAACGGCGCGGTTGCGAGGCCTGTCACGGTCCCGGCAGTGAGCATCTCAAAGATACCAGCGACCGCTCCAAGATCGTGGCTTTCACGCGCGAGGGTGGTCGACCGTCGCGCGAGCTGAACGGGGTATGCCTGCAATGTCATGCGGGAGGACCGCGAATCCACTGGGCGGGCTCGGTCCACGAGTCCGAGAATCTTGCCTGCAGTGATTGCCACAATCCGATGAGCAATATCTCTACGACCGATCTGCTGCGGGAAGCGAGTGTCAAGCGGACCTGTTTCAGCTGCCATCCGGCTCAACGTGTCGAATTTCGCAAGCGTTCCCACATGCCTCTGTTCGAGGGCAAGATCGACTGCGACGATTGCCATCAGCCACACGGGTCTGCAACGGATCCGCTGCTGCGCGCCAACTCGACGTTCGAACTCTGTACGAATTGCCACACAGCCAAACGCGGCCCATTCATCTGGGAACACGCTCCGGTGACCGAAGGCTGTGTGAGCTGCCACCTCCCTCACGGTTCGAATCGCGATAGCCTGCTCGTGACTTCGCCACCCTTTCTGTGTCAGCAGTGTCATGCCCAGATCGGTCTTGCGAACCATCCAATCGAGCTGCTCACCGGAGAAAATCTCGCTTCGCCCACTGCGTTGCTGAATCGAGATCCCCGCATCATCGGCCGAGGCTGTGTCAACTGTCATGTCCAGATCCACGGGTCGAACCACCCGTCGGGTGCACGGTTTCACCGATGAGGGCCTCTCGATGGCTTCGTGGGCGTCTACCTGGGGCGGTGTTGGCTTCGCTTTGGATCTCGTCGCTTGGCGTCGTCGTGCTTCCCGCGCAACCAGCCGCCGGCGCCGATCAGCAAAGTAGTGTGCTCAGCGGAGAAGGTCTCGAGCCGTTGCTCGAGATCGACGAGCGCGGCCTCTCGACGCTGCGTTCCACCCGTCACCGGTCGCCCAGTGGAATCCTATATCCCTATCCCTTGAAACCTCCACCCTATTCGGGCGAAAGGTTCCTGCTGCGAGGCTTCGTCGAACTCGGCTATTTGGGAAACAGCGGGGAAACCGGCGAAGCAGATTTCCGCAAGTACGCCGATCTGTCCGATGGCTTTTGGTTGCGAAGATTCACGATCGAAGCACGCGAGCGCGATGCTGCGGGCTACTTCGAGATCGGCGGTGGCTCGCTGGGGCGCAGCGATCAGTTCTATCGGGTGGAGTTCGGCTATCACGGCCTGTTCCGGTTGCGGGGCGGGTTCGACTCTCTCGAGCATTTCGCGATGGACGACGCCCGGGTTCTTTACAGCGGGGTGGGGAGCGAGCTGCTCACCCTTCCGTCGTCCCTCGCCCCGGGTCTCAATACTGCGGCCGAGGTCGAGGCGGCCTTCAACACGATCGGGAACTCGCGTCTCTCTCAAACACGGCAACGCAATGAGGTCGAGTTTCGCTGGCGAATCCGGCCCGACCTGTCGCTGATTGCCGACTATCGACTCCGTCGCCGCGACGGAGAGAAACCCTTCGGCGGAACTCTGGGAATTACCTTTGGCTCCGAGATCAGGGGAAGCGTTGCCGAGACAATTGCTCCGGTCGAGTCCGACACCCATGAATGGTCCACGGCGCTTCAGTTTGCAACCGAGGAGGTGCAGGCCAATCTCCGCTATCGCGGCTCGGTTTACCTCAATCGCAACACCTCTCTGACCTGGGAGAATCCCTTCTACGCCTTTGGTCTCACGCCCGGTCCCCCGCTTGGGCGCGCCGCACTCGCGCCGGATAATGAGCTTCACCAGCTCAGCGGCGATTTCGGCTTCCGGCTTCCGTTCTCGGGCCGTTCCACGACGAGCGTTTCCTGGACCAGGATGCGCCAGAACCAGAGACTGCTGCCCGCCACGATCAACTCGACCCTGACGCTCTTCGACGTCCTCCCACGGACGAATGCCGACGCCCGGATCGACCATCTTCTGGTTCAGTCGAAGCTTCGAATGAAACCGGTTCGGGCGGTCACGCTCCAGCTGAAATTCCGCTTTTCTCTGCGAGACAACGACACGAAGTATCTCGCGTTGAACCCGTCGAATGGCAATTACGGCTACGTGGTCGAAGACCTGTACGAGACGAGGCGCGTCGGCGCCGCTCCCTACAACACGCGTCGCTACAGCCTCGGCGGCAAGGCCGACTGGCGCTTCGCGAGGCGTTCGAAAGCGGGTCTCGAACTCGAATACAAGGCAATTCATCGCGACAACCGGGCCCGACGAGAGGTGCGAGATCAGCAAGTGCGTGTCCACGTTTCGACCGGCCTGATTCCCCATACTCAACTGCGTGTCGCCTATTCGTTTTTGCGGCGAACTGGATCCAACTACGACAACACTCGAGATCGTCGCTATTATGAGCGCGCTCCGGGTGTCTCCAGCTTTTCAGGTCCGGAGTTCAGCTTGCGGGAATTCAGACAATTCGATATCGCCAGCAACGATCGCCACGAAGTCAATCTGCGCGTAAATTGGCTGCTCGGCGATCGCACCGATCTCTCTCTGGTGGCGCGCTATGACGTGCGCGACTTTTCATCGTCCTATGGCGTGACTGACATGCGGGTGGCTGAACTCACCGCGGACACGAGCTTTCAGCTTTCGCCTCGCTTCGTCGCTCACGGCTTTGCAAGCTTTGAATGGCGGAATCAACGCATGGCGACCATCAATTCTGCCTCGGCGCCGCTCACCGATCTCACTGCCGGGGGCGCGCTCTTTCCCTTGGCCAATCGTTGGACCTGGGACTCGGATTCTGTCGGGATCACGGTGGGTGCGGGGCTGACGGCCCGGCCGCATTCGAATCTCGAGCTACGACTTGACTACCGTTTCCAGCGCACTGACGAAATTGTCGATACCCAATTCGATCCAGCGGGGGGTGCGCTTCCAGTCAACGTGGTTGCAGCGGATGTGCGTGGTCGTTTTCCGACGCTGCGTCAACTGGATCACGTGGTGGATTCCTCGGCGACCTATCGCTGGAGCGACGCGATCAGCATCCGGGTCTTCTATCGCTTCCAGTACTCCACGGTTGACGACTTCCATCAGCAGGGAATTACTCCCGTCTTGAATCAGAATCTGTTTCTCGGGCACATCGACGATGGCTACGAGGTTCACATCATCGGAATTACGAGCCGCTTTCGTTACTAGACCGCTTCGCGCAGAAAACTAGACTCAATCCTCAATACATCTAGGAGAATCGACATGATTGGATATACCACGCTAGGCACCAATGACCCAGAGAAGGCCTGCGCCTTCTATGACGCGTTGCTGGGTTCCATCGGCGAGAAACGTATTTTCGAAGTCGATGGTTTTGTCGTGTGGGGTATTTCAATGAAACAGCCCGCTCTGGCAATTACACCGCCATACGACGGCAATGCCGCAACGGTAGGGAATGGTGTCATGGTTGCGATGAGCTTCGAAGACAGCGCCTCGGTCGATGCCTTCTACGCACGGGCGCTGGAACTGGGGGCGACTGATGAAGGGCCCCCGGGACAACGTGGAGAGGGTTTCTATGCTGGCTACTTCCGCGACCTGGACGGTAATAAACTGGCCGGGGTCGCGTTCGTCTAAGGATTCGATCGCTAACTCTCAGTCGGTTCTTCGCCCGGATGGCGTGGCAAGCCATCGTCCAGCTTGATCCAGGGCCGCATTTCCGCTGCCCAGATGTGGCAGGTCGGCTTGATGTCCTCGGGTCGGTCCATGCTCCCCGCCAGGAGGCTGAATTCATCTTCCGTTTCCCAGCACAAGAGACTGCTGCAGCGCGCACAAAACCCACGCTTGGCGGTCTCCGACGATTGGTAATAGGTAGGTTTCCCCTTCGTCCATTCGAACGCCTCTTTGGCAAACATCACCGCTGTCACGAAGGACGCGCCCGATATCCGTTGACACGTCAGGCAGTGACAGTGTCCCACCCACCAAGGTTCACCTGTCGCCCGATAACGAACATCACCACACAGACACCCACCGAGCCACTCCATTGCGCGTCCTCCAAATGTTCTTGTTGTCTTCCAGCAGGATTGCTCGCGATCAAGCTTAGGAGCGGTAGCGCTTGAGCACCATCAGGAGCGATAGGCCTCAGATCAGGCTTGCGGCCACTCCGGGTTCCGGAACGAATCGGATTTGCATGACCGCGATGCCGCCGGTTTCGTTCATTGAGGAGGAGGTGGCCCCCAGCCATTGCGTGATGACGGGGCTCACGAGCTGGACTGTCCCGACGCCCATTGCGGTGCGGTTATCGAAGCCCACGCGGCGTGCGAAGGTATCGTGCGGCCCGCGGCCGGTGGCTTGGACCGTCACGGTTCCGGTCGTCCACGGCCAGCGCTGCGCGACGAGGGTTCGCGTGTAACCAGACCCAAGCGCCGTATTTTGGTAGTTGAACGTCTTGATCGTGGTGAACGACTTCGTTGCGACCGAGCTGGCGTTAGGATGATACTTGTCCACAACATTCTTGTAGCCCGCCGCTCCGATGAGCTCGTATAACCACGTACCGTAGCCGAGCGCACAGACGCCCACGTAGAAGTAGCAAACCTTATTGGTGTAGCTTCCCAGGAGCTTCATGACACCGCCGAACGTGTTCGCTCCCCTCGTAACTCTGGCCGTTTGGACGGGGCCTCCGCCGATCTTTAGCGTGAACGTCGCCATGGTTCGGTCTGCTCCGCCAATGGTCGCGGCACCCGTAGAGAAGAAGCCCTGACCGGCTCCAAAACTACCCGCGTCGTTTCGCAGGTTGGCGTACGTGTAACTGTAGAGGTACGGGAAGACGCTTGGGAACGAACCTATCGTCGTCCGACGAAAGCCGTCCGTCGCCGGCACCGGGTTGGCCGCTGGGAAGTTGAAGGCGAACTTGCCGGGGATGGCAGGGGCTGTCGTCGTCGTCGCAGTTCCGCCGCCCTCAAGTGGGGCACCCTTCATGCCCCTTCCGCGGTTGGGGTCGCCCGGGCCCAGATACATGGTCGCCGGGGAGCCACCGACTGTGGTGTAGCCTTGGATCAAGGTGTGACGCGCCACGCCACCCGCGGTGAAGAACAGAGGGTTCCGATAAAGCGGCGGTGTTTTAGAACACACTAAGAGCGGTGCGCCTGGGCATGAACCGCCGAGGGGTGTGAGCGTCCCATACTTCGCGGGGCGGGGCATTTCTCCAGCCGTGAGCGGCCGGCAGCCGGGACCGCGGGGAGCCCACGCCGTACCGACTCCGGCCGTCGTGACCGGTGTCGATGAGATGTCGCAGAGCGGATTAAGAGAGTGACCCTGATTGCCCCACGGAACTGCGTAAACCTCGAAGTACCGCGAGTTGCCGGTTCCGATGTTTACATTGTCGTTGCCGAACGACTCCGCAATCCACGAGGCGTCGTACATCCTGTTGCCAGCAAGCGACTGGCTGCTCGCCGCAAGCAGAGTGAATAATAGAAGGAATACGAACGCGACCCGGTGACATACCTTGAGATTTCTACTGGTTCTACGGGTATGCATCTACAACGAACTCCAACTAGGCGATACAGCTCCAACGGTGCTTGTCACGTTTTCCCAAAAGAGAAGGAATCCCCCGAATCGATTCTTCCCTCTGGGGGTAAGAAAGTCAAGCAAGAAGTTGGATTGTGAATACGGTGCGGAGAATCGTGAATGCGGTGATTAATCCGGCCGCCAATCCCGCAGAGGGTGGGGGGAAGTTTGGGTCGTAACACCGCTGCAACGGACGATGTGCCGTTGCGGACTAAACACGAAGCTAGTCTTTCAAGCCTGTGAACGTCCCCGTTCCTAGCCGCATCGGATTGCAGAAGAAAGTGACGCACAATGTGTCGTCGAACCAGTCGCCCTCCACACCTCGCTCGATATGGAACGCCCCCCCACCATCCTCGACCCGGAGTGTGAAGAAGACGCCTCCCCAGGTTTTTGGGTTCTTGCTAGCGGGCCTGCCCACGTTGAATATGCCGATCGCCACCGGTTCCTGCGCCATCGTGAATGTTCCCACAGCATTGGTGAGATCGATCGGCGGATCTTTTGCAAGTGCAGCCGCGCGCGTTCTGTGCAGTGAGACAGAGTCCATCGTCTCAACTTCGACGTAGTAATCGGTCAGCAACGCAAGGCCGCCCACAAGATCACCGGAATCGAGAGTAACCTGAACGTGTTCCCCGTCGCTGAACGGATGACTCATCATCGTCACGATCTCCGTAGAGTTGTCAACGTCGGTCGTCGCATTAATTACTGACACGGAATTGCGGGAGGGCGGCCGCAGGTCGGATGAATTCCGGATATCTGACACCCCACCCGGCCCGCTCCTGAGAATGTACGGCTCGAGCGTGATCGTGAACTCACCCACTGCATCGGTGAGATCGACCGGCGGATCACTTGCAAGCGCAGACGCGCGAGTGAGATGCAGCGAAACAGAGTTCGCCGTCTCATCTTCGACATAGTAGTCGGTCCCCAACGAGAGACCTCCGGCAAGAACACCAGAATCGAGAGTCGCCTGAACGAGTTCCCCGTCGATGAACGGGTGCCCAATCATCATGATGATTTCCGTTGAGTCGTTAACGTCTGTCGTTGCATCGATCGCCGCCACCGACTTGACAATTAGACCCGTAACTGTCACCGACCCGTCGTCTCCAACGTTGATCGAAAACGTTCCGAAGTCGTCGTCTGCACCAGCCGACACGAACGTTCCACTCCAAGTGCCCGCGAACTCGTTGCTGTCGCTACTCCCGCTCTGACCGCATCCGGTGCAGGCCAAAATGGCTATGGCTGCTAAGAGAGTGATCGTCTGGCTGCTGAATCGCATGGTCAATTCGCTTTGCTTGCTGAGAGTCGCCTTCGGCAGCTGATCTACGGTGATGCTGCGTTCCCGAATGAGTTTAACAGAGAGACCGCCCCACTGTGGTGCAATAAAATCTCTGCCCAGGTTAGCCCGGCAGGGAATCGATCAGCACGCGACCGCTTTCGAGCGCATCTCGCGAGCGGCGTCCGGGAAGGTTATAGGCGCGGAAGATCTCGTTCATCTCTGCCAGGCACATCAGCCCGTATGCGACGCGCCGGCATTCCGTGGCTTTCGCCTTGGGGCAGGTCTTGCGGAGGTGGCCAGCGAGAATGTGCTGGTAGCGTGCGTACGCCTTCGCGAGTTGCGTGCGTATTGCCGGATCTCGCATCGCGGCGGCGTCGAGTTCGGTGAAGAGCATGTCGTCGCGCTTGGAGACTTCGCTGTAGGGGCCACTGAAGAGGTATTCGAGCAGTACTTCTGCGCCACCCTCCTGGCTCAATCTTTCGAGAGCCAGCGCCAGGGCGTCGTCGTATTCGTCGACCACATGGCGGACGAGCGCTTCGACGAGCCCGGCTCGAGAACCGAAGTGATGGGCGAGCAGAGGTTGGCTGACCCCCGCCTCGGCGGCCACCAGCCGCATGGAGCTCTTGTCGAGCCCGTGCTCGACGATGCAGCGCTTGAAGGCTGTTAGGATTTCCATCTGCCGCTCGGCCGAGAGATTCCGTCGTCCGTGTTCCGTCATTATATAAAACTTATCACTTGATCAATTACTGATCAAGTGATAAGTTTCCCCTTGTTCCTGCTTCTGCAGACGCGTACCCTCGGCGACCTGCCGGGAAATTCGAAAGGATCATTGGGTCATGGATCAGTTTTCCGAAATCAGGGCTAGTTACGAGGCCGGGCGCGCCCTGCCGGGCCTGGCCTACCGCGATCAAGATGTATACGAGGCCGAGGTTGCCGAGATGTTCCGAACGGGTTGGACCAGCATCACCTGCGGTCAGAACGTGCCCAACTCCGGCGATCTCTTTCCCATTCGTATCGCCGGGCAGTCCCTGTTCGTGGCCAGGGACGAAGAGGGTCGGGTGCGGGTCTTCTACAACCTGTGTCGACACCGGGGCGCGCGCCTGGTAGACGAACCCTGCCATGCCCGGGGCGGGCGAATCTCCTGTCCCTATCACGCCTGGGTCTATGGGGTCGATGGGCAGTTCAAGTCGGCGCCCCACCTTCATCGCGACGAAAAAAGGGGGCCGCTGACTCAGAAGGAAATGGACAGTCTGGGTCTGATTTCTATTCGGTCCGCTGTCTGGCGCGACATCGTGTTCGTCAATCTCTCCGGCGACGCCAAGCCTTTCGAAGATTTCATCCGACCTCTCGCGGAACGCATCACCCACTGGCCGGAGTCCGAGTTGCGACCACTCTGCACCGACGAGTACGAGATCCAGGCAAACTGGAAGCTCGCGGCCGAAAACTTCCTCGACGTCTACCACCTGCCCGTGGTGCACGCGCAGCTAGGCGTGGACTTCAATCCCGCGCTGTCGACCGAACACGTCGAGGTGTCGGACGACATCGTCGGCTTCGTGATGCATCAGGCTTATGGAGACGACTCGGGGCAGGAGGAATGGATGCTGCCGCGTTTCCCCGACCTGGGTGCAGATAGACAGAAACGCCTGGAGGGTTTCTCCATCTTCCCCAACACCCTGCTGATCGTCGAACCGGACTGTGCGCAGGTCATCGTGTTGCGCCCCCAGAGCGCCGAGGCCACGAGCGAAACCTTCGCGAACTACGTCGTGTCGGACGCCTCGCAGGCAGAATCGATGGCGACCGAGCGCGCGGAGCTGCGCCGCGATTCCATTAAGGTCAACGATCAGGACGCGATCCTGCTGGCAGGTCTGCAACAAACGCGAAGCATGGACGTCGGCGGCGACACACAGCCTTCCGAAGCGTGGGACGCCACCCCGCAAAGCTTTCAGCGCATCTGGGCTCGCAAGCTGCTCGCAGGTCGCTGACGACCCACCGCGAGCTTGCTCGCGGTCGCCCATGGTGGTCATACGCCAGTGATCTCGCTTGCAGCGTCAGTTGCGTAAGTCTTGCGCGCAAGGGAAGCCTTTCCACCTCAACCCTACACTCCAGAGTGCCGACAAGAAAGAAGGAAGAAGTAAAGAAAGAAGACTGAACCTTCCGGAGAAGACCAGGGATGAAGACGTTGCTCATGATCGCGGCGGTCGGCTTTATTGGGTATGGGCTCTGGGGCAAATTCGACCTTTCCGAGAATGGGGGCCTCGAGCCATTGCACGCCTCTTCGTACGTGGTCGTCTACGGCCGTGATACCTGTGGCATTACCCAGCGATTGCTTTTGGATCTCGACCGCTCGAATATTCCATACGAGTACAAGCGCGTGGACGATGCCCAGGTGTCCAATGAGCTTCATTCACGGATGGAGACAGCCGGTCTCAGCACGCGGCGCTACAACCTTCCCGTCGTCGACGTCAACGCCTCGCTCTCCATTCGTCCCAATGCCAACGCCGTTGCGGATCAATACCAGCAGTTTGCCAGCGCAAGCAAGACCCGCGAAGTGGATGAACGTCGCGCCGACCCTGGAGCAGTCGCGGCCACTCAGCATCTCGCGGATCCATTGGTCGAGTGCATGATCGACGGCAACCGGACCTTCATGCTGCGGTCTCAGTGCCCAAATTAGGTTAGAGCTAGGCAGGTCGAGGGGGCAGGGGGCCGAAGAAGCCTTCTACCCGCAGCACCAATCCCGCTTCGTCGACCTCGACGACATCGAACCCCGACAAGATCAACTCGTCGCCGCGATAGATCTCCCATGCATAACGGTGCAGGCGATGGTGAGAGTCTACCCCCGAAGCGCGGACACACCGCGCGTCCGGCAGCCGGCTGCGAAACCCGCGCACATTCTTTTCGAATTCATCGATCCCATGGGTCTCGATACTGGGGTCGATGAAGCGAACATCTGGTGAGAGCGCCTGGTCGAGGTGGCTGCGAACCTTGCCCAGGTCGTGTTCGTTCCAGGCCGCAAGCATGTGATCGAATGATCGGGGGTAGTCATCCATGAGAACTCCTGCATTCGAGTTATTGGGAATATACAGGGGCTAGCGATTCAGGGAACTCGCGCTTCGGCGAGTTCGGTCTTCAGGTACCGCGCACCCATGAAGAAATGGAACGCCGCCCAAATGTTGACGAAGCCGCTGAAGAACAAGGCATAGCGCATCGACTCGTTTGCGAAGCGATCGCTCAACAGATCGCTCAAGATTCCCACCATCTGGGGGCCGAGGCCCAGGCCGATGATGTTGATCACGAAGAGCAAAAATGCGGATGCCACCGTGCGCATGCGCAAGGGCACCAATGCGTGAACCATTGCGATGCTCGGACCGAGGTAGATCGTCCCCGCCATCGCGGGAACGATGAAGTACAGAAGCGACGCGGTACCGGTAGTGGAGAGATAGACGCCGAAGGTAAAGGGCATTGCGGCCAAGGTGACCCCAGCGGGCAACCACAGGTTCCAGCGCACGTTGCGCCTGGCGAGTTTGTCTGCGAAGTAGCCGCCGAGAAAAGTCCCCACCCCACCCCCGACCCCGAGGATCAGGGACAAATAGGTCCCGATGTCGCCGCTCGACATCTGGTACGAACGATCCAGGAACGAAGGGAGCCAGGCGACCGCGCCGTAGCCCACGAAGGCGGACAATGCGGCTCCAAACGAAATGTGACGCAGAGCTCGAACGCGCCAAAACATTTTTGCGGCAGTCGCAATGGATGGCGCCTCGGCCTGCGCTTCTTCCACGCGACCTTCGGAGGCCCCGCGAACGGGTTCCTTCAGGCTGAAGCGCACGATCACCGCGAGGATCAGTCCGGGAGCACCGACCACCATGAATGCTGCGCGCCAACCGTAGAGTTCGTCGATCCAGCCTCCGACGAAAAAACCGATCATGATGCCAATGTTGACCCCCGTGGCGAAGATCCCCATGGCGGTTGCGCGTTCTTTCGGTGAGAAGAGATCGGAAAGGATCGAGTGCGACGGAGGACTCGCGCCCGCTTCGCCCACGCCCACGCCAATTCGCGCCACGGCAAGCAGCACAAAATTTGCAGCCAACCCACAGAGTGCCGTCATGATGCTGAACACCGTCAGCGCCAGGGTGATGATATTGCGCCGGTTCCCCCGGTCGGCCCACATGGCGATGGGAATGCCGAGGGTTGCGTAGAAGAGGGCGAACGAGATCCCAGAAAGAAAACCCAGGGCGGTGTCCGAGACGTCGAAGGCGGTTTTGATCGAGGGCAGCAGGATCGACAGGATCTGCCGATCGACGAAGTTGATCACGTAAACAACTGTGAGCAGGCCGAGCGCATACCAGCGATACGAATTGGGACGTGCGGCAGAGGATGACATCGCGCGAGTATAGGCCCTCCGCTGGCGGCTCATAATCTCCGCAGAGACGCCCGACGCCTAGTCGGGGTCTTGCGTCGCCGGCGCAAATTGTGCCATCACGAAGATCAGGCCCCCATAGTACAGCACGTTCGGAACCACCCGGAGCAGGTAGCCAATGTCGGCGCCAGTCGTCAAGATAATCAGGTCTGCGGTTGCCCAGAGGCTGTAGTACACGACCACAAAACGACTCACGCGGCGGACCCACCCAACATTGCGCACATTTTCGTGAAACCGCAGCAAACACAACGTCAACGCAACAAACGCAACCTCATAAACGAAGAACATGACTCGAGGTGTGTCGAGGGAACTGGGGAGCAGGTGCAGGACGAGTTGAGTCGAGAGTGGAACGATCAGCGTCACGCCCAACGCAAGGGCGGTTCGTCCGCGAGTCCACTCGATTCGCCCGCCGGATGTAGCCGAGACCGCGAACAACAGGAAGCGAAAGTCTCCGGCCAACACGAAGAACAGCGGAACCACGGTCGCGAGCGTTTCCGATAGAGTGCCAATGCCGTAGATCTGCCGACTGCTCAACCACGCATCGAGAAGTGAAAGCACGCCCAGTGCCATGCAGTACCGCCGCAAGCTCGTGTCCAGGCCACGACGCTTTGCGCAGAGTGCCATTGCGAGCACTGCGGAAAGCCATAGGAGAATGGGGTGTTGTAAGGGACTCTCGTAGAATGCTTCGAAGATTCCCATCTCAGGATTCATCTCGGGTGACTGCCTTTGGCGGGATCTTCTGTTGTGAGATCGCACTGAGATAAGCCAGGATGTCATCGATCACCTGGTCGCGGTCTACCAACTCTTTATTGAGGGCGGGCATTCGCGCTCCTGCGATCAAGCTGCTGGGGTCGTCGATCCATTGACGCAGCCATGTCGCCTCCCGATATTCGACGGGGTTCCGCGGTACATTCAGCTCCGGCCCAACGCTCCCACCCTCGCCATTGATCGCATGGCAGCGAGTGCAGTGGGCGCGAAACGAGGCAAACCCGGCTAGCACCTGGGTCGATGCCCCTGCCGCTGGTGTCATCTTGGGAAAACGATCCTGCGCGCGAATGAAATCGACGCCGATCAATTGATACGGCCAACCGTAGTCGCCCTGACGACGCAGTTCGGGATCATCGTAGTTGTCCCAGATCAGGTAGTAGGGCGAGAGATCAACGCGGCGACGCTCCCCGGATTCGAACTTGAGAATCGAAAACTCCGGAGCATCTGCGCGATCGAAGGCCAGCCACGCCTTGTAGTCGAGCAGGCGACGCACGGAAAAGACGGGCTGATACCCGTCCGCGCAGGTGAGGAGCACTTCGTCTTGCACGCGCCATTGTTCGCCGTAGATCCCGTCGAGAACCGCGTTGAACGGCAGCGCATAAAAATCGGCGGGTGCCTGTTCGTACGGCTCAAAGACGCGAACCTTGCTCGGCGAAACAATCTTTACGAGATCGTCGAACACCTTGGTGGATTGAACCTCTCCCCGCAGCAAAAAACGCAGGGTGCCGGACACATCGCTTCGACTCCGTGTCAGAGCGTTTCCGGCTCCGATCTCAGCGCCTGGAAGCAGACCGGGGAACAGAGCCACGGAAACACACACGAGTAGTGTGGCCAACCCCAGCATTGGGACAGCTCGCATATGCGAGTCAAGCGTTGTCGGCCAACGTACCAAGCGCGAACTCCGTGTGCGTAATTGAAGACGGGCTCGATGGGCCGCGGCTGCACATGCAAAGATGCTGTCCACGAGCCTTTACGCGGACTCCGCGTACATGCCCGTGCTCCATCATGGCGTGGGCAATGTCGCGCACGAGGTCTTCCTGAATCTGAAAGCGACGCGCGTAGGCGTCGACGAGTCTCGGCAGTTTCCCGAGGCCGAGAATGCGGTCGCCCGGCTCGTACGCCAAATCGACCTGACCAAAAAACGGCAAAAAGTGATGGGCGCAGATCGAGTGAAAGCCGATGTCTCGGACTTCCACAAAACCCGGCTTCTCTCCCGGTTTGAGCATTCGTGTCGTCTTGAGGATCGTACCGGGGTCAATCCGGTACCCGGCGAGCAAATCCTTGTATGCGCGCGCGATACGATCGTCAGCGCCGTCTTCATCAAACCAAGCTAGCGCGCGGTGGTCGTCTATCACCTGTGCCTTCAGCCAATCGACCAGTTTCATTCGAACTCCCGAGTAAGCAGCCACGTAGGTGCCTGGGTGCAGCGATAAAAGGTGCGGAGATGCTTTGAGATCCTGTCTAATCTAACCGACGCACCCAGCAACGGATGCAGTCGGAGATCATAGAACGATGATCAACGATGTACCTCGATATCCTTGCGCGGCTCGATGCCCGAAAGTGCGGTGATACACCTTTCGAGTCCACGCCAAAATTGAATCGCATCCAGGGGTCGGTTGAGCCAGCCGGTCGAAATACAATAGCCGTGCATGTGGGGAGCGCGATGGTGCTGGGCGTGCTCGACCCGAGACAAAATGATTCCCGCGCTCTGAAGACGCCGGACGATTGCGGGTGGACGAGCCGCGTGAGCCCAGCAATGGAGCTGATTGGTGACGGCACTGATCCCGACCAGGGACAGGAAGAGTGCCACGAAGAACACCTGGGCCCGAGGGCCACCCAGAGCCGTGCGCGATGGGAAGCTGCTTGCGGATAACAGGCTAAATCCGATCAGTGCAAGCAATCCGGCGGTGGACGCTTGTCCGTTCACCTCGATCCAGTCGTGGTCGAGCATCGCCGCAGGGTCACGG
>JADFNE010000044.1 GCA_022563535.1 Myxococcales bacterium | reverse complement strand
GACGGGGGTGAGATTTTTACAGACACTCATCTGGCGGTCACGCGCAATGTCGGCGTCCGCGGTGAAAACCTGGGCCGCCTGATCGTGTTGTCGGATCTGCGAGAGATTGACCTGGTCATTCAGCGGTACAAAGTGATGGCTGCGGCCATCACGGTTGGGGTTGTGCTCTTTAGCCTGTTGCTATCGCGTGTCGTGCAGCGCTGGATCGCGAAGCCCATCGAGGCACTCGAAACGCTCTCGAATCTCGTTTCGAGCGAACGCAACTACGCACTGCGAGCAGTGCGAACCAGCGACGATGAAGTAGGCCGACTCACCGACGCCTTCAACGACATGCTCGAAGAAATACAGGCTCGCGACTCCGAGTTGAGAATTGCAAAGGAGAGCGCGGACAATGCCGCCAGGCAGGTTTCGCGCCACTACCAGGCGGCCCAGGCGGCCAATCTCGATCTCGAGAACGAGAACCGGGATCGGCGGCGCGCCGAAGCAGAATTGAAAGAAAAGACCGATGAACTCGAGCGCTCGAACGTCGAGCTACAACAATTTGCGTACGCGGCATCTCACGATCTTCAAGAACCCCTGCGTATGGTGGTCATGTTCACCCAGCTGTTAAAGAAGCGATACGCGAAAAAACTCGACGAAAGGGCCGAAAGCTATATCGACTACGCGGTCGATGGCGCGACGCGCATGCAGTTGTTGATCCGCGACCTGCTCGAATACTCGCGAGTTGGCCGGATGGAAATGGACGAGAGTCCAATAGACTTCAACCTCCTGCTCGAGGAGGTCCTGGTTGCTCTCCATGTTTCGATCCACAAAAGCCGTGCACGCATTCAGGTGGCATCGCTCCCCACTTTGTCAGGCAATCCGATGCGTCTTCGCCAACTCTTCCAGAATCTGATCTCGAACGCGATGAAGTTTAGTGGCGACGAACCCGCTGTGATCGAGATCGAGGCTCTCGAGGAGGGCGAGTTCTGGAAGTTTTCGGTGCGCGACAATGGCATCGGCTTCGACGCCAGCTTTGCAGATCGCATCTTCATGCTTTTTCAGCGGCTCCACACCCGGGCAGAATATGAGGGCACCGGGATTGGATTGGCACTCTGCAAGAAGATCGTGATTGCCCACGGCGGCGATATCTGGGCCGAGTCGTAAATTGGCAAAGGCACGACTTTCTACTTCACTCTGCCTTCAGAGCAGAGGGCGGCTGCGAAGAAACCCGAGGTGGGGTCAATCTAACTCGCATGTCGTGTATCGCCCTGCCTCAGATCGCCTTGGTGCAGTGCAAGCCCAACCGTCGAACTAGGTATTTCACCGGGCAAACTACGTGGTTCTCAACCAGATCGGTCTAAAGGTAACTCTGGAGACTGACGACTATCCTTGAAGCATCTATTCCAAAAACTACGCACGATTTCTGATGATTTGTACAACGCGATGCTTGATAGCGTCGCACTGGGGGGAAATTGCCATGAACTATTTAAGGTCACTCGGGTTGGTTGCGTTTACTTCGTTTGTCGCGACTGCAATCTGCATTTCCGGAATCGCGCTGGCTGAATCAGCTTCAGCTACAGACGAGATCGATACTTCGTCTCAGAGCGTAGATGCACAGGGTCCCGACGCAGAGTACGAAGCGCCCAACTACAGCTTGGAGCGACAGGGTCACTCCATCAGAGACCAGAAGAGTGTTACGTACGGCTCTCCGACGTCCTTCCTCGAATGGCACGGTTATCTAGACTTCGAGTTCGACGACGGTCAGGGAGCGAACTCCAACTTTGACAACCACGAGTTCTATCTATCCACGAAAGCGAACATCTCGGAAAGGCTCAGAGTCATCGCAGAGTTCGAGTACGAGCACACCCCTGAGAAGCTGATTCTTCCCGTGCAGGCATTCGCGGAGTACGACCTCTGGGGCGACATGGTGACGATTCGCGCCGGATTGTTCTACGTCCCCCTCGGCATCAACCGTTCTCTCACCCTACGCGCACCTGAAAACCACATGGTCCGTCAGGTCGCGTTCACCCACGATCTCATCTTCGAAAACTGGTCAACGGTGGGCGTGGAAATCTACGGTGAGCTGCCCATTGGCGATACTGGGTTGGCATGGTTCTATGACCTCTCGATCGGCAACGGTATCAGGGGCTACGGGAATGGAGACTCCTGGTTCGACGCGGACGAGACTTTGCAAAATCACACCGAGGACAACAACAACAACAAGCTGTTTGCCGGTCGCACCGGAATCAGTTTCAGCAACATTTTGGGCTTTGGCGGCGACATCGGGTTTTCGTACGCCACGCAGCAATACAACACCGGTTCGCCCAAAGGCAACAATCCGCTCAATCACTTCGGTACTGATCTGCGAATATCACATGAATCCGGTTTTGGACTTCAGGCCGAGTACATGGAGCGGGAAGGGGAAGACAATACGCTAGATTCCTCGAGCGTAACCGCAGACGCCGAAGGCTGGTATGTCAAGGTCTATCAGAGAATGTTCGAGCAGCATTCGCGCTTCGTCAATTTTGTCGACCTTGTTTTCCAGATCGACTCGATCGATACGAACGACATGGTTGGAAATTCACTATTGACCCTGGCTCCCGCCATTGTCTACTCGCCCGAGGCACACCTTCAGCTGAAGCTGGAGTATGACATCGTGCTCGAGCATAATGGCGGCTCGAGCTACAAGCGAAACATCATCAACAACGACAAGATCTGGCTTGCGATAGTCGTCGAGTTCTGAGTAAACCGTAGTCTCCACCAAATTAAAAAAGATTTTCCGCTGGAGGGGAAACACGGAAATGTTCAAAGAATCTGGATGGTCTAGCAGGTTTCTGACCCTGGTCATATCGTTGGTGCTGATTGTGCCAATGCTGCTCGAAGCGGAAGCCACGGCTGCGGGTGGTAGTTTTTCAGTCATCGTCAACCCTGTGAATCCGATCGAGTCGCTTTCGCGCAAGCAACTGTCCGACTTGATCATGAAGAAGGTGTCCAAGTGGGATAATGGACAGCGGGCTCAGCCCGTAGACCTTACGGCCGGCAATCCGACACGCGGACGCTTCAGCCAGGCGATTCTCGGAAAGTCCGTGGGCGCGATGAAAGCCTACTGGCAGCAGCAGATTTTTTCGGGGCGCGGCGTGCCGCCTCCGGAACTGCGCTCTGACGCCGACGTGATCGCCTTTGTGGCGAGCAGGCAATGGGCCATCGGGTACGTCTCGCAGGGCGCGGACACGAGCAAGGTCAAGGTTATAAAGCTGCGTGACTAGCCTGGGGTAGCCGCGATTGGGCATCCAATCGACGCCGCTGCGAGCTTGCAGGGGCGGGGGCTTTATTCGAAATCCTCGTCGATGGCATTTGCGACATCGCAAAGCTCAACGACCCGTTCGATCGCACCCAACTCAAATGCTCGCTGGGGCATTCCGTAGACAGCGCAACTCGCCTCGCTCTGACCGAGCGTAGTTGCACCTGCCGCTCGCATCACCGCCAGGCCGACGGCGCCGTCAGCCCCCATCCCGGTCAAGATCACACCACATGCCCTGGAACCCGCTGCCAGGGCCACGGACTTGAAGAGCACATCGACGCTCGGCTTGTGGCCATTGACTTCGGGTCCATCGGCCAAGGCTACGGAAAGATGGGCCCCCCTGCGCACGAGCATGAGATGGCGGTCACCGGGAGCAATCAATGCGGTGCCCGGGGCAACCAGGTCCCCGTGCAACGCCTCACGCACGCTGATCTGGCAGCTCCAATCGAGCCGACGCGCCAACGCGGCAGTAAAATTGGGCGGCATGTGTTGCACGACCACGATCCCAGGGCAGTTGGGCGTCAGCTTGCCCAGCACATCGTTCAGTGCCGTCGGCCCTCCCGTCGACGTTCCAATTGCAACCACACTGAATTGACCCGATGACGTTCTGTCGGGTGGCGGTATTGTCGCCAGTCTTCGCGAGGGAACAGCCTGCAAGGTGGCGCCGGCTGTTCTGCTCTTGGGGCGAGCGGACTTGGCGGCTTCGCGCAGGACCGTCCGAAACTCTGCCACGGATTTTTCCAGGAAATCCGCAACACCTCGCTTCGGCTTGCTGAGGATCTCGAACGCACCTTCGGAAAGAGCCTGCAACGCAATATCGGTTCCACGCGCGGCGTATCCGGAGCAGATCACGACCGGAATCGGATTCTTTGCCATGAGTTCTCTCATGAAGCTGAGACCATCCATCCGCGGCATTTCGAGATCCAGCAAAATCACATCGGGCCGGCGCTGCGCAATTTTGCGCGTCGCGATCACCGGATCCGCCGCGACGTCGAGGGTCAATCCGTTTGCGTCGGGCAGCAAGCAAGACATCATCTCACGAACAACGGCAGAATCATCTACGGACAACACGTGAATCGCCTGTCGATCCTTGTTGGCGTTGTTGATCTTGTCGGACTTTTCTCGCTCGAGTTTGTTTCGGAGGATCGTCAAAGAGTGTCCTCCGGCTGCCCAGCATCGGTAGAGAACAGCGGCGCATCAGTCAACGAATAAACGGTCGGGCGTACGGAGCGAACGCGCTCGGTCTGTCCCTGCAGGCTCTCGGCGTGGCCGAGCATGAAAAGTCCATCCGGAACGAGCAGATCCAGCATCCGGTGCACCGCCCCCATTTTCTCGTCGCGCCCGAAGTAGATCAGTACATTGCGACACAGGATCAGGTCGAAGGGTTGCCGGAAACGATAGTGCGACGCGCTCAAGTTGAAGCGACCAAATCGCACGCTCGCGTGCAGATCAGTCCCGACTTTTACCTTGCCGCTCTGTGGGCCGCGTCCCCTCAACATGAACTTATCTCGATAGATCGTGGGGATGGCTTGTGTCTGATCTACGGAGTAGACCCCGTGACTGGCTTGTTCCAGCACCTCGAGCGAGATATCGCTCGCGATGATTTCGATGTTCCAACCTTCTGTCCGGGGAAGCGCGTGAAGCAGGCACATCCCGACGGAATACGGCTCTTCGCCCGTCGAACATCCCGCACTCCAGACCCGAATGTGTTTTCGCCGCCGCTTCCCCCGCGCTTGCTCTTTCCAACGCGGAATCACGACCTCTTCGAGCAGTTCGAATTGAGCGGGTTCTCGGAAGAACGAGGTCTCGTTTGTCGTGATGCGATCGAGCATGTTCTGGCATTCGGAATCATCATCTTGGAGCAGCCGGATATAGTATTCGCGAAAGGAACGGAGGCCTAGAGACAGCAGGCGACGGTTCAATCGCGATTCTACCAGAGCCATTTTCTTGGATGAGAGCTCGATCCCGCTCACCGAGCGAATGTACGCCCGCAGCAGGTCGAACTCGCGAACACCCAGTGGCTGTATTTCCAGCGTTGCTGATTTGGCGGTCGGGTTCACGATACGCTGCTCAGGATTCGAGGTCGGCGAAGCTCACGACGAGCTCAGGATTTCGATTTTTTCTTGGAAGAACGCCGAGGCTTCGACTCTTTCTCGGCGGTGTCTTCGGGCGATTCTGCTGGTTCGGAATCCGACTTGGGTTCAAGTTCAATCTCGGAAGGTGAGTCGTGTGTGATTGCCGACTCCTCAAGCGAGAGAAGTCGGTCGACATCCAGGATCGGCACGAACTTATCAAAAACACGGGCGAGGCCTTTGAGGTAGTCCGACGTGACGGACGCTCCAAAATCCGGTGCGTCCTCGATTTCTGCCTTTGACAACTCGATGACTTCACAGACTTGATCAGCCAGAATTCCGATCAAGCCACGCTCGTTCAGACTGCTCGAATCGAGGACTATCACGCAAGTTCGTTTGGATACCGGTGTCTGGGTCTTGCCAAACTTGATAGCGAGGTCGATCACTGGAACCGCGCTACCCCGAAGGTTGATCAGCCCGCGAATGGCCTCGGGCGCCATCGGTATTCTTGTCGCCGATTCGAAAGTGATGATTTCGCGCAGGTCGAGAATTGCGATCGCGTAAATCTCTTGACATACTTCGAACGTCAAGTATTGACTGCGATGCTCTGCGACGTGTTCTATGGCCTCCATGCTGACCCCTAGACCTTTTTGTAACTGCTATCCGGCATACCGCTCCGGACCTCGGAAAACTCCTCCCACTCAATCTCCTGGCTCGCGGCGGTGGGCGGTTCCATCTGCGCCGTGTCCGCTCCGACTACTTGTGGGGTTGAGACTTGCTCGTTGTGAGTCGGGCCCCTCGCGTCCCCCTGCGTAAGATTGCTGCCCGATCCCGTATGGAAGAAGGCGATCGACTGCTTCATCTGAATGGCCTGAGCCGAGAGTTGGGCGGCAGTGCTCGAAAGCTCCTCTGCGGCGGCCGCATTGCGTTGGGCGACCGAATCGACCTGGGTCATCGCCTGATTGATCAGCGCGACACCTGAGGACTGTTCCCTCGAAGCTGCGGCCACTTCTTGCACGAGTTCGGCGGTCAACTGAATCGCGGGAACGAGTTGGGCGAGCAGATCTCCCGATCGCTGGGAAGCATCGACACTCCTCGAAGCGACGTCGCCGATCTCGCGCGCGGCCGCCTGGCTCCGTTCGGCCAATTTTCGGACTTCGGTCGCCACGACCGCGAACCCCTTGCCATGTTCGCCGGCGCGCGCAGCCTCGATCGCGGCGTTGAGTGCCAGGAGATTTGTCTGATAGGCGATTTCCTCGACGATCGAGATGCGGTCCGCGATCGTCTTCATGGCTTCGACCGTTTCTTCTACTGCTTTTCCGCTTGCCTCGGCGTCGCTCACGCCCTGGAGCGCCATCTCTTCGAGCTTTCGACTGTTTTCCGCGTTCTCGTTGATCGAGGCGTTCATTTCTTCGAGGCTCGAGGTGGTCTCTTCGACGGCAGCCGCCTGCTCACTGGTGCCGCTCGAAACGCTCTGCGAGGAACTCGCCAGCTGTTGCGCGACTGAAGAGAGACCATCGAAAGATGAATGCATGTCCTCAAAGACGTGTTTCAGGCGCATCGAGAGTTGATCCATCCCGTTGAGCATGCGACCAATTTCGTCGTTCGAGGTCTCCGAAATTCGAACCGTGAGATCACCCGCCGTCAACGCATTCGCAATCCGAGTGGCCTCCGCTATCGGGCGCGTTACACCCCGAGTCAAAATCAGCGCCGTCGCGCTCAGCAAGACGAGAGAAATGACCAAAATTGCTCCGGTGAAGTAGGTGGACGTCCGCTGAACGGAACTTGCTACCTCGAAGCCCTTTGCAAGGGCGAGACTGAAGGATTTCGAATTTGATTCGAGGGTCTCTCGGATCGCGTTGTATTCGCTTGCGACCTGTCTCAGCGTTACCGTCAATCCTTCGTCAAAGTCTTCTTGCGCGATCATCTGGCCGGCGGCGCCGGAAGCGAGGGCAAAGTAGTTGTCGAATGCAATTTCGAGTTCTTTTCGGGTTGCCTGATCGATCGCCGGGTTGTTCCTTCCTGTGGCCAGACGCTCCAGGAATTGACGCCGAATATCCTGTGCTTCAATCAGGCCGTCCTCATCGCTTGCTGCAACGGCGTCCTGAAGACTCCGTTGAAGTGTGGCGAGTAGACCCTCGAGATCGCGGTTCAGGTCGATCGCCGGGTAGTAACCCTTCTCGACCTTGCTGAGCGCATCGCTACTTTGCTCGCCGAAATAAAACGAGGAAGCGAGCACGACGCTGAATGCGATCGCTGCAGAAAGTGGCAGCAACAACACTTTCTTTCGGAAACTCATACTTTGGAACACAACCCCTCTCCCTTCTTTCAGCTCCGTAAAGGTGCTCTCGCTGTCAATCCTGCTGTCTTCGATTTTCTGTTCTCCGTGCCACCGCCGTGTTGGCCGCCCGTTTGCCAGCCCACGGCCTTCCGAAGCAGTGCCGGGGCGTCCAGGAGCAAGGCCACACGCCCGTCGCTGCGAATGGTTGTTCCCGCGATGCCCGGAGTGCCGGGAACGAGCGCGCTGAGAGGCTTGACGACCGCCTGGCTCTCGCCGTGGAGGACATCAACCGCAATTCCGGCGCGTTGCCCGCGGTGCTGGATCACGACGACATGCTCGCGTGAAGATTCAGTTTTTCGGGTATTGAGGACACGATTCAGGCGAATGAAGGGCAGGGGACGACCGCGAAGCTCGAGCACTCCCCCCGCTGAGTCGTTGCGCAAGGCCTGCGGCAGCTCGAGGCATTCGACCACGGTGTTGAGTGGAATGAAATAGTCTTCGCCGCCGACTCCGACTCCTAATGTATCGACGATTGCGACCGTCAATGGCAACTCGATCTGAATATGTGTCCCGATGCCAGTTTGGCTGTCGATCGAGACGGTGCCTCCGACCTTTTCGATGTTGCGTCGAACGACATCCATTCCGACGCCGCGTCCGGCAATGCGACTCGCTTCGTCCAGTGTTGAAAAACCTGGTTCGAAGATCAGCTCGAAGAGTTCGTGGTCCGATCTCTCTTCGTGTTCTTGGAGCAGTCCCACTTGTATGGCCCTGCTTCGAATTCGATTTGCGTCGAGGCCACGACCGTCGTCTCGGATATCGACAAAGATGCTGGCTCCCTTCCGCTCGGCGGAAAGCGTGATCTGTCCCTCAGGCGATTTTCCCGCCCGAATGCGCTCGTCCGCTGATTCGATCCCGTGCGCAATGGCATTGCGCATCAAGTGACTGAGTGGATCTCGCAAGTGCTCGACAATGGTCGTATCCAGCTCGGCCCCGTCGCCATTGACGACCAATCGGGCCTGCTTTCCCTCCGCAATTGCGGCGTCGCGCACCAAGCGATGCTGTTGCCGAAGGAGTGGAGAAATTGGGACGAGCCTCAGGGCCATCACGGCCTGCTGCAACTCGTCTACGAGTGGGTCCAACTCCTGGTGAATCTCGAGTAGCTCTTCCGTGCTCGGCGCGAGATCGCCCAAAAGGCGTTCGGTCATCCCGCCGCGTCCAATGGCGATCTCGCCCGCGAGATTGAGCAAACGATCGAGAAGATCGACTCGTACGCGCAAGGTCTGGGCGACATCCGGGGTACGTGACGCTTCGTGAAGCTCGGCTGCAGGCTGCGCGGCTACCTTTGGAACTGTCGTTACATTGCCCGCTTGGAGATGGGCTTGAATGCGTTCGTGCATTTCCGCCGCAACGAGCGACTCCTCGTCCTGTCCTTCGAGCGCATGGGCAGCCATGAACCTGGCGGTGTCCACTGCTTCGAGAAGCAGGCTGATGAGATCAGCCTCTACCTCTAGTTCTCCGCTCCGAGCGGCTGCCAACAGGTCTTCGAGGGCGTGGGCGAGTCGCCCGAGAGATTCGAATCCCAACGACAACGCGTCCCCCTTGAGCGTGTGACAGACTCGAAAGACCGTTTGCAGGCTCGCCACATCCGTTGGCTCGCGCTCCAGCGCCAGCAGCGCTTGCTCCATTTCGGAAAAGAGTTCGACAGATTGTTCTGCGAAAACCTCGCGCAAAATTGCTGTGACTTCCGCATCGTCGAGTTCGTTCATGTCTGCACCTGCTTCGCCCAGGCCGAACCATCGTGTGTATGAAAGAGAATCTTCCGCCCCCGCCGTCCGCCCGTCTCGATGGCAACGATCGGGATTCCGATCTCGAGTAGAGCCCGTAGGGCCGCTTCGACATTCTTGATTCCGAGATGTCCGCCGGGCACGCTGGATGTACGCAAAACCGCAGCCCCGCCGAAGACTTTGGCTCGCAGGTTTTCGCGCCGCGCGCCGAGTATCTCGAGTCGTTCGATCATCGCAGCGATTCCGGTATTGCCGTATCGAAAGGGCTGGTTGTTCTTCCCATGAGGAGCCCGAGGCAATGCGAAGTGAACCATGCCGCCGACGGAGCCCAGCTCATCCCATAGACAAACTGCGACACACGATCCGAGGATCGTCATGACGGATGCTCCATCACGCGTCGTGAACGCGTGGCCCGGATGCAAATAGACCGCGGGCACTTCGACCGGATTCGCGCCGTCGGTTGCAGGTAGATTCTCTGCTGTTGCTTTTCGGATCGTCACGGGTGAGTTACCGCCGTTGCTCTACATTCATCACGACTCCACCCTCCGCGAGAGCGGCGGCATACAGTGCAACCCCCGCCAACTCCCCCAGGAGTTCTAGAAGTTCGAAGTCGAGCGGCTCGAGTCCCGGCTTTTGATCGAGCAGGCGATAGATGGCGATTGCGCCCGTAACACTCCCACAGACTTGAAGCGGAACGCAGGCTGTCAGATTGGCCTCGCCGGGCTTTACCTCTTCGCTCGCGGCCACGGAACTCTGTTCAGAGCAAATGAATTCGCGGCCGGAGGCGAGTGCGCGACCAAGCTTGCCTTCGCCCAAAACGATCGACTCGAGGGGAACGGGGTTGACGCCGCGTGCTCTCTGGACCCGAATTTGACCGGTATTGCTGTCGACCTCCAGGATCGCCAGTTCCGCGGAACCAATCAAGTTGACGACGATCTCCTCGATCACATTGAGGACTTCTTCCCGCTTGAGAGATCCATGAAGCCGAGACGTGGCGACATAGAGATTCTCTAGATTGGAATTTTGCGACTGGACGACCGCATGATGCTCGAGGAAACGCTCGTGTTCCGACTCGATCGAAGAGAGCGCCTTCGTAAGGCGATCGACCTCTTTCCGCAGCTCGTCCCGTTGGCAAACAGCCATCTCCAGCTGGTGCTGCAACTGCTTCGGGTCGAACTCGAGTCCCTCGTTTTCACGTTCTTCGGCCACGTACCCTCCTGCCGCTCTACTAGATGAGATTTTCGATTTTCCGCAAGAGTTCGGGGCCATCGACGGGTTTTGTTACATAGTCGTTGCAGCCGCTCGCGTAGCCCTCTTCGATGTTGCAAGCCTCGCCGCGGGTCGTCACGAGAATGACGGGAATGTCCTTGGTCTGAGGTTGTGCACGCAGGGCGCGGCAGGCTTCGAAACCCGACATGGTCGGCATGATGACGTCCATCACGATCAGGTCTGGATCTTCTGCTTCGACCATATCGAGAACTTCGTCTCCATCCCTGGCGACGACAATCTCGTAGAGGCCCGAGCGCTCGAGCATGATGCGTTCGGAAAACAATGCGACCTTCGAATCATCAACCAGCAAAATTTTGTTCATGTTCATTTCTCCCGAGTACGAACGTCATATTCAGAACCGGACGAAGAAGCGAAACGCAACCGCGCGTGCTTCTGTCTCTCACAAACCGACGGCGCCTCAGTCGGATTGAAATTTTTCGATCAGTTCGATAGCGACCTTTCGCAGCTTCTCTCCATTGATTGGCTTGGTGATGAATGCAGATGCCCCCAGGCCAAGAACCTCGTCGCCAGTCTCGTCTCCCCCGTCCGTGGTGACGATTACAATCGGAACCTTCGGCTCCGTCTCATCCTCGAGATAGAGACGAAGCAGAGTCAGCCCATCCATGACCGGCATATTGATGTCGACCAGGGCGAGATCGAAATCTTCCTGGATCAGATAACGAAGCCCGGCCATCCCGTCGTCGGCAAAAACCAGCTCGACGTCTCCGAGATGACGAAGATTCATTCGGATGAGTTGCTGGAAAACACGGCTGTCCTCCACGCAAAGGATTCTGGCTTTGACTCCCACATGTACTCCCAGGTTGCTCTTGAAGATTCAGTTCGCGAAGCGACGCTATTCTTGTTCCGGATTCAGTCGAGAATGCAGTTCGCTGCAATACAAAGCCTGGCCCCCCAGCATTGCGATCATTTCGCAAAGCTGCTGGTCTGCCTTGGTAAGCGAGTGCTTTTGCGGAAGTAGTTTGAAAATGGCAACTGCCCCCGCGAGTTTTTCGCCCGCGCGCAATACAAAACAGGCATTCAGGGTCTGGTTTGTTCCTTCGCTCAACTCGCCTTCGTCGAAATCGCCAGTGAATACGAATAGAAAGAGGTTCCCGTTCGCAGCACCTCCTCTATCAGTGCCCAGTCCTCTTCTCGCTTCTCGATCCAATCGGACTCGATCCCCCACTGCGAAAGCACCTGCGGTTTGGTGCCTCCTGCGATTTCGGGCTCGGAGGACAGAATTGCGACTTCTTCGGAGCCGATCAGGTTGGCGATGATCTGCTGTAATGCGGAGATGATCTCGGGCCGCGAGATGGAAGAACTCAATTGGGTGGCCGACACATAGACCCGAGCGAGTTCGTTATGAAGTTCTGCCTCGACGTCATGGAGTTCGAGACATTGCGCGTGGAGCTCCCCCATGGAACGCAGAAGGCGTTCCTTTTCTTTCACAAACGAACGAAGCTCTTCGTTTTCAGCGATAATTTTGTCGATATGCGCGCGGGCATCAGCCGGAAGCACGGCAATCGCATCAACGAGTGATTGATTCGTCACGAACAGGAGCTCCTCCAAGTATTCAGCGCAACTCGAGCAGATGGCGAACTAGATCCGTGCCGCCCAATGTTGCTGCGCTACTAGGTCGAATCGCCTATTCGCCATACAGCCTTTAGGGGATTCGCGGCCAGGGGATGCAATCGGAAGCGACCTAGGGTTTTTAATTTATTTTGCAGGAGTCGTTCGACCGGTACTCGGTACAGAGCGAGGTGCATGGGGCTAGCGGAGGAAATTCGGAATACGCGGTGGGTTGGGCAACCTTCGGAAGGCTGTAGGAATAGTCACCCGCCCATACCAAGAAATCGGAGAATTGCAGTCCTACTTCGAGGCGGACAGCAACGCGAAATGATCTGTGGGCTAGGGGCGTGCGCCTTCTGCCGCGCAGACTCCTAGGCGCGGTGCTCGCAATGATGCTTGGCGCGCCACGCGAATCCCGCCAGGACGGCGGTCCAAACAGCACACAGGGCCAGCCCCATCGCCTCCCGCGGCTCTTCGTGGCTCACGTCTTTCATCTGGAACGAAGTGAAGGCTTCAGGGTCGGCGGATCCGATCGTTGGGGCGAGTGACAGGAACCAGGCGGCGAACACCGCCGCGGCCGCTGCGTTCGGGATCAGCAGGGTGCGTCCCATCGCTGCTGTGATCGAGAGCACCGCTGCCACGAGATATGCGCAAATCCAGCGAAGCGGATCGGGATCGTTCCACTGTACAGCGGCGCTGAGCAGAAAGACCGCTGCGAATACCCCCGCTACCACTCTCATGGGATTCCCTCGGTCTCTGTTGTACTGAATTTTCTTCCGATGCACCGCAGCCGAGGGAAAGGGGCCGCGGCGACGTCTTTTGCGCAGCTATTCGTGGATTACGAGCCGGCCTCGACCCGAGCGCTTCGCCTCATACAAGGCTGCGTCCGCCGCTTTGACGAGATCGGCGACCGTCGCCTCGTCGGGGAGATTTTCGACCGAGACCAGGCCGCCGCTCAGTTTGATGTTGAGCTCATATTTCTCTGCGCGGACCGGTTGCCCAACGATCGCGGCCATCATTCGCTTCGCAGCGAGTTCGGATTGGGACGCGAGAGTCTGGCCGAAGATCACAGTAAATTCGTCTCCTCCAAAGCGACACGCCGTATCGTAGGGCCGGCAGGTCGCCGAGATGACCTCGCCGATATGTCGCAGAACTTCGTCTCCGACACCGTGGCCGTGTTGGTCGTTGATCTCTTTGAAATGATCGACGTCGAGCATCAGCAGCGACATCGGCGCGTCCATGCGCTGAAACGCGGACATCGAAGCTTCGAGGGCGTCGTCGAGGGCCGCGCGATTCTTGAGGCCCGTGAGCCCGTCGATGCGCGCTTGCACCTTGAGGAGATCGAGCATGCGTTTCGTTCGCAGGGTTGCCCTCACTCTGGCTTGAAGCTCGACTTGCTCGAAGGGCTTGTGGATGTAGTCGCTTCCACCGCAGTCGAGGGCACGCGCGATCTGCTTGGCGTCGCGGTTTACCGTCAGAAAGATGATCGGGATGTCACGCGTGGTTTCCGCTTCCTTCAGATGGCGGCAGACCTTGAGTCCGTCCATACCCGGCATGTTGACGTCGAGCAGAACGACGTCGGGAAGCTCGACGGCAGCCAGCTGAATTCCTTCCATTGGGCTGCAGGTGTGCAGTACACGCAGGTCGTCGGCACGAAGATGCTCGTCCACCATATTGTGTACAGCTTGGTCGTCGTCGATAATCAGAATTGTGTGAGTCACAGTCAGCTCCTGCCGCACGCACCCGAGCCATCTCGAATGCGTCGTGTTTGAATTCTCATCGACCATCCAGGGTACACGCTTGATTGTCGACGCTGGGTCGCTACCCAGCTGGAATTTTCCGCGCTTGACGGAAAATCTGCGCTTGACAGAAGACTACGGAAGCGATCGGTGGGTTATTTGCGGGGGGCTCGCCGGGATGGCTCCCAGGCAGAGAAGACAAGACAACGCAAGGAAGGCAAAAGAGCGAGCAGCGAAGTGGTGAGGTTGTTAACTCCGCACGACTCTCGGGCTGCGCTGGCGACGCGCAATATCTCCGCGTGTCGTCGTTTTCTTTGGGGGGACTAGCCTAGCGTTGCCGCCGCCTGCGCATCGTCCCGTTGGCGATGAGAAGGCCTGCTCCGTAAAGCACGGCCGCGCTGGGTTCCGGCATCGGCGACGCGGTCACTCCGAGAATTTGGGTTCCTGTCTCGGCATCAAAAATGGCGTATGAGCCCATGGCGAAAAAGAGATCGGTCCTGAGTTCTGCGATCGGCCCGCCATCGCCGTCTCCGACGGAAAGCACGAGCCTCGTGTATCCGTCGTTTGCGTCGACGGACAATCCGGTTAGAACACCTGCGACAAATGTCGCGGACCCAGAGTCGAAGTCAGTCAAAGATAGAGAGGAAAAGGAGTAGCTAGGGATCGCGGCCCACTCGAACGCGCTAATGACACCAGTCACATCGTCGGCGGTGAACGTGCCTTGACCGGTAATGTCTAGAGAACTGGGAAAAATGAAGTGGGCGTCGAGGGTGTATGAAACGCTCGTCGCGCTGGCGGATCCGGCAATGAGCAGGCCCATTGTGACAATCAATAGGGCGCAGACCGACTTGAGGCGGCCGGTCGATGCCGGTGAAATAGAGTTGTGCATGAACTTGTTCTCCAATGAAGTGCCTGTGCGAACTCTATTATGCGTCACTCGAGACTCGCCTTGCAAGAGAAAGTTCAATGAAAATCAATATTTGTGAGATTTTGGATGCTGCGGGTCTGGAGCCCAGTTTAGCCCGATTGGCTTCCCCGGTAAGCGGGCCCGATACTTGCGGCCGAAGTTGCTGATTAATGATAGAGCGAGGCCATTCTTGAAATTGACTGCGAGTGCGCACTATATGGAGCCGATCCCCTCTGGAACGCGGCAATTCGCTCGATCAGCCCAGTCCCCGGGCCTTTGTATTGGCGCTACGGGGAGGGGGTGTGGATGGACAGCTGGATGGTGACGAGGCTTCCGCCTCCCGATTCACTCTCGACTTCGCCTGTCGTCCCCCTACAGCACGCCATAGAATGGAGTCTCTGCCCGTCGCTGGGCATCGAATCACCAGAGGACTGGAGAAACAATGGCCGCCCCCTTCGATCTCAAAGAGACAGACCGATTGCTTTCCACCACGAGAGCGGTGCGCCGTCGCCTCGATCTCGAGCGCCCCGTCGAACGAGAAGTGATCCTCGACTGCATTCGTTTGTCCCAGCAAGCACCGACCGCATCAAACACGCAACAATGGCGTTGGCTGGTCGTGATGGATCCCGAGAAGAGAAAGGCCGTCGGGGAGATCTACGGGCGCGGCAAGCAGTTCATCGATCAAGCCAGGGCACAACTCCCCGACGCCGATGCCCAGACCCACCGCGTCTACGACTCCGCGGGATGGTTGCTCGATCACATGGGCGAAGTGCCGGCGCTGGTGATCCCGTGCCTGCAGGGCCGTTTGCCGGATGGTGCGCCGCATGGGATGGCGGCTGCCATCTACGGCTCGATCTTTCCGGCGATGTGGAACTTCCAGCTTGCACTGCGCAGTCGGGGGCTCGGTTCGACGCTGACGACGATCAGCCTGTTCTTCGAAGCCGATATCGCAAAACTTCTGAACATTCCCGACGACGTGATGCAGGTCGCGTTGCTGCCGGTTGCGTACACGGTGGGAACCGATTTCAAGCTGGCGGTCCGGCAACCGCCGGAAGAGATCACCTGCTTTGACGAGTGGTCGTCCTGATCAAGAAACGCGAACGCAGGCGAGCATCACTTATTCCTGCCCGGTCGCTGGATTGCCCCGCGCCGGACCAGTTGGTTGGCCACACCGCAGCGTAGGGATCGCTCGGCGTGGCTGCTTCGTCGGTTTCTAGCGCCAGGGGTACGAAGCCTTCTGCTGGCGCAGCTGCCCGGGGAGCCCAGACGGGGTAGGAAATCCCGGACAACCGATTGAACACGAAGGCCTGTGCGGCCAGCAGCGCGACGGCGACGATGATCGCAACCAACTCTGCCCCACCGTGAATCAGGCCCATGGAAACCATCAGCGCGGTGGAAGCGGCGGGCGGATGGGAGAGGTTGGTCGCGATCATGACGGCGCTGATCAGACTGAGGGAAACCGCGATGGCGGCAATGCCTCCGAAAGCGGTGTCGATGTCAAATACGACAAAGCACACCCAACCGATGAGTGCCCCGAGGCCATGGCCGAGAACCGCGTTGCGGGGAGAGGCCGCCGCAGCCGACGGTTGTGAGAAGAAAAGAAAGGCGCGGGGACCCAGAGAGGGAAAGAGCAACGGCTGGTGAGAATAGTTGGCCATCGCGGCCATGATCAAGATCGAGACTCCCCCATTGACAAAGGCGAATAGCGACCTTGTCCAGCGGTTCGGATAGCGAACCATCAGATACCAGGGCTGAATCCGCGCCAGCCGCGCGATCCACTTGATCAGAAACTCGCTGCGAGTCTTCGTCATGGTCATGCTTGGGAAATGATTCGGCCATCTGCTGCGGAAGGTTGACTGAGCAACAACCTCCATGTCTCTGTCGACCGCGCACGTCGGTATTTCACCCCCCGACCCCCCGGCCTTCGACCGAGACTCCCCGCCGTGCGGTCGTGTCGACCTCGCACAGTCATCAACACGACCGGCCGATGAGTACGCTGAGCAATGACTTGCCCGGGATGGGGCGAGGACAAGATGGAGAGATCGATTGACAACGTTGTGGCGAAAGCTGACTGAGCAATCCGCCATCTCGACAGGAAACTTTGCCAAGCTCTTTGGCGGGATGGAGATCTCGCCGCTGCCCCAGACGGCTGTGAAACTCATCGAGTTGGTCGGGCAAGAGGACTGCGACGTGAGGGAGGCAGCCACGTTGATTTCCGCTGATCTCGGTATCTCGGCCAAGATCATGCGCACCGTGAACTCGGCCGGTATGGGGCTGGCCGTGAAGGTCGCCGATGTGCGCGGGGCCGTGGCGATGCTGGGCCTCGCGCAAATTCAGTTCCTCACCATCGCCTTTGCCGCCGCGGACGCGCTTCCCCGCAAGGGGGGCAGCTTCGACGGGGCGGCGTTTTGGCAGACCTCACTTCAGCGGGCGGTTTTTGCAGAAGCGCTGGCCGCAAAGATCGCTCCGGGACACGAAGGGGAGGCCTTCACCGGTGGGCTGCTGCAGGACATGGCGCAGCCGATTCTCTTGACCCAGTGGCAGAGCCACTACGCGCCGGTGCTAGAACGGGCTCGCGACTCGGACCGCAGTCTGATCTCGGTCGAAGACGATGAGTTGTCCTGGAATCACGCCCAGGCCGGCGCCTGGCTCGCGCGCAGCTGGGGCTTTCCCGACGTATTGGTGTGTTGCATCGGTTTGCACCACTCGAGCCTCGATGAACTCGAAGGGGTGGGCCTCGACCACTCGCCGGTCGGCGCGGTCGCGGTCGCATCCCATCTTCCAGATTTCAAGGTCGTCGAGACAATGTGTCTCGAGCATCTCGATCTTTCTGAGGAGGTCGTCGAAAATCTCTTTCAACGCGCGGAAGAGGCCTCGGAGGAACTTGCCGCGCTCTTCGACGTGCCCAAGCCGTCCGGAAAGAGCTGACCCTCACTGCATTGACCGTTACAGCAGTGACGCGCTACTTCGTCAGCGCCAACAGCACACCCGCCGCGACCGCCGAGCCGAGTACGCCTGCCACGTTTGGCCCCATCGCGTGCATGAGCAGAAAGTTTTGCGGGTTGCTCTCGAGTCCGACCTTGTGGACCACGCGCGCGGACATCGGCACTGCACTGACGCCGGCGGCTCCAATCAGCGGATTGATCGGGGTCTTGCTCACCAGGTTCATCAACTTGGCGAGGAGCACACCCGAGGCGGTGCCGATCGCAAAGGCGATCAGGCCGAGGCAGAGGATGCCGAGGGTCTCGGGGTTCAGGAACTGGTCGGCGGCGAGCTTGCTGCCCACCGCGAGGCCGAGCAGGATCGTGACAATGTTGATCAGTTCGTTCCTGGCTGCCCCCGCCAGGCGATCAACGACGCCCGACTCACTCAACAAATTGCCGAACATCAGCGCGCCGACCAGCGGCGTCGCATCGGGGACCAGCAGAGCGCAGGTGATCAGGACGGTGATCGGGAACATGATTCGCTCGATCTTTTTCACCGGGCGCAGCTGCTCCATCTTGATCTGGCGTTCAGCCTCGGTCGTGAGGAGTCGCATGATCGGCGGTTGGATGATCGGCACGAGCGCCATGTACGAATAGGCAGCAACCGCGATCGCACCCAACAGATCGGGTGCCAGGCGACTGGCGAGAAAGATCGCCGTTGGGCCGTCGGCGCCGCCGATGATGCCGATCGCCGCCGCGTCGGCCATGTCGAAATCGATGAAGTCGAAGGTGTTGGAGAGCGCGAGAGCGCCGATGATCGTCGTGAAGATCCCGAACTGCGCCGCGGCGCCGAGCAGCGCCGTCTTCGGGTGGGCGAGCAGCGGACCGAAGTCCGTCATCGCGCCGACGCCCATGAAAATTAGCAGGGGAAAGAGCCCGTTGCTGACGCCCGCGTGGTAGATGATCCCGAGGAATCCGGTCGGATCCGCAATTCCCGCGACGGGGATGTTCGCGAGCAGTCCTCCAAACCCGATCGGCACGAGCAGCAACGGTTCGAATTTGCGGCTGATCCCCAGATAGAGGAGCAGCAGACAGACCGGGAACATCGCAACTTGTCCAAGCGAGGTGAAGTTTGCGATCCCTGTCGCTTGCCAGAGCTCGGTGAGCTCGGTCAAGGGGCGATCTCCACCAGCGCGTCACCGACCGCCACGTTCTGGTCACCCGAGACGAGGATGGCGGTAACGGTTCCGGCGCAGGGCGCCCGTACCTCGATTTCCATCTTGAGGGCTTCGAGCACGAGCAGCACATCGCCCTCGGCGACTTGGTCGCCCACCGACGCCACCAGCCGCAGAACCTGTGCGACCAGCTCTGCAGCGACGAGTTCGCCGGCGCCAGTCGCGGCCGAAGCGCCTTCGCGTCCCCGGGTTGATTCGGAGATCGAGTAGTCGGCGCTCTTCCCGTTGACGGTGGCCTTGCCAGAACCCGAGCTGCCTTCGAACGAGACTTCGTATTTCCGGCTGTTGATTTCGACCGTGTAGGCGTTCGCACCGCCCTTACCGCTGGCACGGCCCGCGCCGCTGCTCGTGTCGATCTTGCGCACGCCGTCCGGGCGATTGCCTTCGAGGAAGGCGATTCCCTTGGCCTTGAGCGAGCAGGCGATGAAGATCGACTCGTCCGTGATCTCGATGTTCTTCTCGGATAGAAGCTTCTTGGCGACGTCGATGCCCTTGTTGGGATCTTCGTCGTTGATGTCGCGAGGGTTGCGCGTGGTCGGCTCGAGGCCGAGTTGTTCGGCTGCGAGCTTGACGATGTCGTCATCCGCGGGAACCGGCGTCTTGCCGAAGTAGCCGAGCACCATCTTCCCGTAGCCATCCGCGATCCGCTTCCAGGGACCCAGTACGACGTTGTTGTAGGCCTGCTGGAAGTAGAATTGGCTGACCGGGGTCACCGAGGAACCGAAGCCACCCTTGCGAACGACCTCACTCATGGCCTGGATCACGGCGGGGAACTGATCGAGAGTTCCGGCGTCGCGCATCATCTGGGTGTTGGCGGTGAGCGCGCCGCCTGGCATCGGTGAGAAGGGAATCAGGGGTTCAACGGCAGTCGCTTCCGGGGGCACGAAGTAATCCTTCATGCATTCCTTGAAGCAGGCTTCCGCATCGACGACTTTTTCGACGTCGATCTCGTCCGTGTCGTTGCCGAGCACGTAGTCGGACCCGCGCAGCGCATGCCACATCACGATGAAGTCGGGCTGGCTCGTGCCTCCCGAAACCGGGGCCATTGCGAGATCGATCCCATCTGCGCCGGCGTCGAGTGCTGCTTTGTAGGCGGCGACGGAGACGCCCGCGGTTTCGTGGGTGTGGAGCCGGATGTGGACGTCGTTGCCGAGTCGCTTTCGCGCCAGCTTGATCGTCTCGTAGACCTTCGACGGAACCGCGGTTCCCGACGCGTCTTTGAAGCAGATCGAATCGAAGGGCACGCCTTCGTCGAGGATGTTCTCGAGGGTCTCCATGTAGAACTCGGGCGTGTGGGCGCCCGAGCAGTCCGGCGGGAGTTCCATCAGGGTGATTACGACTTCGTGCTTGAGGCCCGCTTCGCTGATGCAACGGCCCGAGTACAGGAGATTCCGAACGTCGTTCAGTGCATCAAAGTTGCGGATCGTGGTCATGCCGTGCTTCTTGAACAGCTTGGCATGCAGATCGATGACGTCGGAACTTTGCGAGTCGAGACCGACCACGTTCACGCCGCGCGAGAGAGTTTGCAGGTTCGCACTCGCCCCGGTTGTCGCGCGGAAGGCGTCCATCATGTCGAAGGCGTCTTCCTGGCAGTACAGATAGAGCGACTGGTAGCGAGCACCGCCGCCCGCTTCGAAATGCGTAAAACCCGCTTCGATGGAAGCTTCGACCGCCGGCAGGAAGTCTGCGGTCTTGACGCGCGCTCCGTAAACGGATTGGAAGCCGTCGCGAAACGAAGTGTTCATTACATTGACGAGTCTCTTGGCCATCCTAAACGATTCGCCCCTGTCGCATTGCCTCGGCGAGCGCGATCGCAAGGGCGATTTCATCGTCGTGATTCGCTCGCGTCGAGGTGGCGCTCACCGGCTCGTCCTCGGCGAATCGATGGGCGTTCGCCTCGAAGAAGACCGCCGACAGATGCATCAGCCCAACGAGGAGGGTCAGGAACGCAAAAACCGTAAACATGCCTACGGCCATCAGCCGCAATCCTTCCAGCATCATGCGCTCATTCCTTTCGCCCGCGAGGTCCAGGTCGATTTGATTTTCCGGCCGCTCCTGCTCGCGGCCCGGGGTGCACGCCCCGGCGATCAGCCCCGGCATGTGGGGGCCGGGATCGGGCGGCTTCAGAACATACGGAATTTTGACTCGTTTCAAAAATCCGGCTGTCGATCCCCAGAAAATTGCCCGCAGGGCGTCCCCGGGACCGGAAGCGGAGATCCCGCTCGAGGTACGTCCCTCGACCGACCCGTGCCCCCAAGTGTTAAGCCGCCCCGGCTGTTAAGTACCTTTGCCTGTCAGTTGCCGACGATCTTGCTGTACTCTCCCGCCTCGTTCGCCGCACGGACTGATGTTCTCTCCAAGCATGGCGTAGGATGAGTGACGGGGCGCGCAGAGGACCGCAAGGGCGTGGCTTCGCAGCGTTATAGAGTGAATAGTGTGATTGGAAGGACAGGTGGTGTGTCATGACAATAAGCGTATTTGATCTCTTCAGCATCGGGATTGGCCCGTCGAGTTCGCACACGGTTGGACCCATGCGCGCCGCGCTGACCTTTGCCAGTGGTTTGCGTGACGACGGTCTGCTGGAGAAGACCGCCACCATCCGCGTCGAACTTTTTGGCTCACTTGGGGCGACCGGCAAAGGTCACGGCAGCGACAAAGCCATCCTGCTCGGCCTCGAAGGCGAGACGCCGGAAGAGACCGATACCGATCTAGTCGATGCGCGACTCGCGCGAATTCGTGAACAGGGCAAAATCAACGTCCTGGGCGAACACGAAATCGATTTCGTCGAGCGAGATCATTTGACCATGCATCGACGCAAATCGCTGCCGCATCACAGCAATGCGATGCGATTTGCCGCATGTGATGCCAGTGGCGAGGAGCTTCGCAGCAAGCTCTACTACTCAGTCGGCGGCGGATTCGTGGTCAACGAAGACGCAATCGGCGTGGATCGCATCCAGGAAGACGACACCGCTCTCCCGTATCCATTTACTACCGGCGACAAAATGCTCGAGCAATGCCGCGATAACGGTTTTTCCGTCGGCACCCTGATGATGGAAAACGAAAAGACGTGGCGCAGTGAGAAAGAAGTCCGTGAAGGCCTGTTGCGGATCTGGTCTGTGATGACAGCGTGTATCGAACGCGGTTGTCAGCGCGAGGGTATTTTGCCCGGCGGTATGAAAGTCAAACGCCGCGCGGCGGGTTTGTACAGGCAACTACGCTGTGAAGTGATCAGCGATGGACAGTCTCTGGGAGCGATGGACTGGGTCAACTTGTATGCGCTGGCCGTCAACGAAGAGAACGCGTCGGGCGGACGAGTGGTGACCGCCCCGACCAACGGCGCCGCCGGCATCATTCCAGCGGTGCTCCAGTACTATTTGAAATTCTGCAACGGTGCGGACGACGATGGCATTATCCAATTTTTGCTGACCGCCGGGGCGATCGGCATTTTGTACAAGGAAAACGCCTCGATCAGCGGCGCTGAAGTCGGCTGTCAGGGCGAGGTCGGGTCGGCCTGTTCGATGGCAGCGGGGGCCCTTACCAGCGTACTCGGAGGTACCCCGGCTCAGGTCGAAAACGCCGCCGAGATCGGGATGGAACACAATCTCGGGTTGACCTGCGATCCCGTCGGCGGGCTTGTGCAGGTTCCATGCATCGAGCGCAACGCAATGGGCGCGGTGAAAGCGATCAACGCTTCGCGGTTGGCAATGCGCGGCGACGGTTCGCATTTTGTCTCGCTGGACAAGGTAATCAAAACCATGCGCGACACGGGCCGCGACATGAAAACCAAGTACAAGGAAACCTCGCGCGGCGGTCTGGCCGTCAATGTCATCGAATGCTGACAGCGTCGTGAGCGCGCGATCGCACCGCGCGAGGAATGGCCCGACGGACCTTTTCTGAGCGGGACAAATTGGCTGCAATTTCGAGCCGTTTGACTTGTCGCTACTTAACGATCGATCGCAGATTCGCGGCCAAAACTTCCCGTACTTGATCCGATTGAGTTGTTCCGATCAATAGTGGGGGAAGTAGCCCCCCTTCGGGTTCCTTATTTTTCATCCCCCACCCCGATACCTGACCTGATGGATGCAGTCAGGCTCTTCTCTTTCTACTCTAGTATGTCGAGTTCCCATTGAGTCCGGAAAAAGAGGAAGGCAGCTTGCGTCGCGACGATCAGAAAACCAAGGCGGAACTCATCGCCGAACTCGAAGCCATGCGCGCCGTCGCCGCAAAGCGAGACAGCGAGCCCGACACCTTGGCGCTTCTCGAGAGCGAAGAGCGCTATCGCATCGTCACCGAGATCAGTCGGGATGCCATCACCGTCACCGACGATACGGGGACGATGATATTTGCGAATTCGGCGATGGAAACCGTGTTCGGCTTCAAGCCCAAAGAGTTGCTCGGCACGCAGATTCAGGACTACTTCAATCTCATCCACCCCGATGATCGCGATCGCTATGTGGATCAACTCCAAAGCATCAAACAGGTGGGTGACACGGTTCACTACGATCTGTTTCGTGCTCAGTGCAAGGATGGGAGATGGGCCTGGGTAAAAGTGATCGGCACGTCCTATTTGAGCGCCAGCGGTCAAATCTGCATATTGGAAGTCAATCAAGACATCTCCGAGCAGGTGGAGGCGGAAGAGGCCAGACAAAGAATGGCTGAGCAGATGAAGGAGGCCCAACGCCTGGAGAGCCTGGGGGTGCTGGCGGGCGGGATCGCGCACGACTTCAATAATTTGCTGACGCCGATTCTCGGTGAGGCGAGCCTGGGTCTGTTCGACTTGTCGGAAGATTCACCCTTGCGCTCCCGGCTTCAGCGCATCCAGAAGGCGGCCCATCGCGCGGCGGCGCTCACCAATCAGATGCTCACCTACTCGGGCCAGGGCCAGGCGGTGACCGAGTTTCTCGACATCTCAAAATTTGTGGAAGAGACTGCACAGTTGCTGGAGGGAGCGGTCTCGGGAAAGGCCGAACTCGTCTTCGATCTGGCGGACGGTCTTCCCACCGTGCAGGCGGATGCCTCCCAGCTCTCGCAGGTCGTGATGAATCTCATCATCAATGCCACCGAGGCCATCCAGGAAGGCGCCGGACCGATCGTGCTTCGCACCGGACTGGTCGACGTCGACAACGTCGAAAGCAAGTTTATCGTCGGGTCCGATACGCTGCTTCCGGGCAGCTACGTCTATCTCGAGGTCATCGACGATGGATGTGGAATGGACGAACGGCTCCAGTCGAAAATTTTTGATCCGTTTTTCACGACGAAATTCACTGGACGTGGGCTCGGTCTCGCCGCGGTTCTCGGCATTGTGCGCAGCCACGGTGGCGCAATCGAGCTTGATAGCGTGCTGAATCGCGGCACGCGTTTTCGCGTTCTGCTTCCGAGTGCCGGAAATCGCGAGCTTCCGGGAGTGCTGGAGAATTATCCGACCGAAGACTGGCGGGGCCACGGAATCGTGCTGGTGGCGGACGACGATGCCGGTGTGCGCGACTTGATGAAAGATACCCTCGAGCGCGCCGGCATGACGGTGTTGTGCTGCCACGACGGACGTGAGGCCGTGGAGGTGTTCAGACGTCAGCCGGATGATATTCGGATCGTGGTTCTCGATCGCACGATGCCCAACATCGGCGGCGAAGGGGCCTTCGACCAGATTCGCCGGATTCGACCCGACGCACACATCATCCTCGTCAGCGGTTATTCGGAGGAGCGCGCCGCGCAGTACTTCATCGACAAAGGGCTCGATGCGTTTCTCCACAAACCCTTCGAGCCGATGACGCTACTCGAACACGTGCGGCGCATTCTCGAAACTGAGTAGACTCAGACAGCCGCCATCTCTTCCCCAACTCCCTCTGGATGAGTTCTGATAGGCGCGCCCGTCGAGCTGGCTTGTGCACTAGCAGTCGAGATGCAAGTTGCATCCGATCCGTTCGTCCGAATCGGAGAAAATTGCCTGCAAGTCAGAGCGCGCTCGATCGTAATTACGGATCTTCGCTGCGGTTCGGCCCATTCGCGCTATCGTGACGGCCGGCGCCCGGGAAATTCGCGCTGAGGCAAGCTGATCGTCAAAATTTAGATCTCGACCGAGATCAAACAAGCTAAAGCAAGCTAAAGCAAGCTAAAGCAAGCTAAAGCAATCCAAAGGCGCTGATGTCCGGTTACACGTTGTTTCGAATATTCAAGTACGTCCTCTTCGGGCTGTTCACCTTCAATCTATTCTACTACCTGGGTGAAGACCTCGACGCGTACCGCTACCTCGGAGCCGACGCGACTCTGGGCGATATTTTAGAGACCTTCGCGGTCACGATCGACTACGTCGCCTGGATGGTCCTGATCGTGCTTTTCGAGTTCGAAACCGACTTCCTGAGTAAAAATCAGACAGAAGGCAAGCTGAAGTGGTTGTTCAAAGGCGGCGTCGCCCTCTGCTACCCGATCCTCGTTTACGCCTTCTATGGATACATCATGGCGCTTACGAGTTTCCAAGATTTCCACCCCATCCCCTCGGAAACTGTCTGTGAACTGGTGGATCAAGATTTTGCCTACGTAAGTATGGAGGCGCGCTATCTCCCGCTCAACGAGACCAACTGCGTCACTATTTCCGAAGGAGAGGTATTTCAACATTCGTCCGACAAGGCCGTCTCCGCCGCCGAACCCCTGGCCGCCTCGATCAATCTTTCCTGGATCGACGTCGCCAACGCGGCCGCCTGGCTACTCGTAGTCTTGCTGTTCGAAATCGAAGTCATTCTTCAGGAAAGGGGAACCCTCGGCCGAACGTCGCTGATCGTCATCAAGGCCTCGAAGGGTGTGCTTTATTCGACGCTGCTCTGCGATGCGATTCTCTGGTCTTTCTACGGTGCCTTCATCGATTCCTGGGACGCCTATCTGTGGATCGTGGCCTTCGTCATCATCGATCTCAACGTCTTCAACTTCGCGGGCAAACCTTCGTCTGACAAATCAGAAGCGGAATCCGTCATGCAGGGTGCCGGCCAGCCGACGCAGACCTGACGACCGCGACTGACCCTGTCGCCGCGTCTCCTGGGAGTGATTGTCGCTATGATTTCCTCATGATCTCGCTGGTAAACAACATCGCGCTGATCGGCATGCCCGGCGCCGGCAAGAGCACCCTGGGCGTTCTGCTGGCAAAGCGCGGAACGCACGGCTTCCTGGACGTCGATCTCCTGATTCAGGAGTCGGAGGGGCTCTCGCTGCCGGAAATCATCGAGACGCGGGGCACCGAGGAATTCCGCCACATCGAAGAGCGCTGCGTGCTGTCTCTCAAATGCTCCAACTACGTGATTGCAACCGGCGGAAGCGTCGTGTACTGCGAGAGGGCCATGGAGCACTTGAAACAAATTTCCCAGATCGTCTATCTGGACGTGCCACTCCCGGTTCTCGAAGAGCGATTGGGGGATCTGGATGCCCGAGGTGTTGTTTACGGCCCGGGGCAGGATCTCGAGAGCCTCTACGCAGAGCGCTGTCCCCTCTATGAGCGCTGGGCTGACGTTCGCGTCGAATGCGGCAATTTCAGCCACGACGAGGCGGTCGAGCGAATTCGCGGCGCCGTCACTCGGCGTTAGCGGCTTCGGCTTGAGGCGAATGTCCCCCCGCCTTCTAGGCGCTGATGTAGACGTTTCGAGATCGAACACTTCGACGGGAAAAATTGGGACGAAGCCAACGATCAGAAGGTCAGTTCCGCACCCGCCCGCGGATAGATGCCGACGGCCGGGAATCCCACAGCCTCGCGGTAGTTGGCGTCCAGCAGGTTCTCGATGGCGAGATAGATCCGGATCCGCTCGCGCGGCGTCCAGGCCGCGGTGAAGTCGATTCGCTGCCACTCATCGAGAGAGGTCGCGGCGAAGCCGGTGGGATTGGAGGTCGCCTTCACACTGCCGACGAAGAGCGCGCGAACTCCAATCTCCAGACTCGCGATCGGTTGCGCGGAAACGTGCAATTCGCCCCGCCAACGGGGGCGATTCCGGAGGTCGACCGGACTGCCGACGAGTTCGGTGAAGTTGAAGGTGGCGCTGCCTCCGAAGCGGAGGCGATTCATTGCGGCAACGTCGATCTCAGCTTCGACACCTCGCGACCGCAGTCGGTCGCGATTCACCAATAGGAACGTCGCCGGATCGAAGTCGATCAGGTTCTTGACCTCGAGATCGAAGTACGTGATGCGGGTGAACAAGCCGTCGTCGAAGAAACTGCCCCGCGCCCCCACCTCCCAACCGCGACTGCGCTCGGGATCGAGCCCCGAATTTCCCACCAGTCCATTGCCGAGCGCGAAAAAGCTCGGAAGCTTGAACCCCTCTCCCCAGCTCCCATAGAGAGTCACGGGTGTCCGGGGCAGCAACAAGGTTGCGCCCAGATGCGGGCTCCATTCGGCGCGGTATTTTTCGGGAAAGTCGCCGCGCACGCTTCCGCTGAGTGCGAGGCCCCAATCGAAGTCGTAGCTACCCTCGAAAAACCAGCCGGCCACATGCCGGTCGAGCGCAAAACCAGCCGCCACTGGATCTGGGCCACCAAAGTCATACGCGGTCTGGCTCTTGCCGTCTTCCCACTCGATGTCGGTGCCCGTCGTGAGCCGCAACGCCGGGATCGGCGTGGCGGTGCCGAGGACACTGAGTTTGGTGCGGTTGAGGGTGCTCGATGATTGCGTCGGAGGAACCCCGTTCATGCTGCCCGCAAAGCTCTCTGCGACTCCGGGTGAATCCACATCTTCCCGGCTGAGGAAATACGCCAACCGCAAATCGACCTCCAGCCAGTCTGTAGCCTGTCTGTTGGCTGTAAATCCCGTCGACAACTGTATTGTGTCGCGCGTTTCGAGCGCGCGGATCACCGCCAACTCGGGCCCGCCGCTGGCATCGGGATACGCCTTTGCCTCGGCAGACGAGAAACGCAAGTCGGCGCGGACATCGATCCCCCCCGGCAGGTTCGAGTCCAGGCTCGCCTTCAGGTTGCCCCCGCGATAGCCGCCGTCCGAGTAGGGATCGTCAGTCGTCTCGTATCCCCCAGCCAGCGACAGACCCGCCCAGCCGACACCGGCACTCGCCCGGCCATGAACGTGACCTGTACTGAAGCGACCTCCTCTTGCATCGACGGAGAAGGAGAGGGCGTCTTCGGGAGCGGCGCGTCGAGTGATGATGTTGATCGCCCCTGCCAGCGCGTCGGAGCCGTAGGTCGCAGAAAGGGGGCCGCGCACGATCTCGATTCGATCGATATTGAGGCTTGCCAGTGTCGTGGGATCGAAAGAGCCGCCGTGGGTATTGTTGGGATCATTCAAACGGATTCCATCGACCAGGACCAGAACGTGGTTGGGATCGAGGCCGCGCAAATAGAGCGCGGCGTTTCCGCCGCGCGCTCCGTTCTGTTGTAGATGGAGCCCCGAGACCGAGCGCAACTGATCGCTGACTGACTGCGAGACTTCGATCTCGTTCCCAGTCACGATCGTGATGGAAGCGGGCACCAGGGCGGCGGTGCGAGGAACTCTGACTCCGGTGACGACCAACTCTTGTGAGGTGTATGCGTCGGCGCTCGCCAGGCCGACTGCACCCGGCCAGGGCAGGATAATCAAGCTGAGCCCCAGCCCCGCGATGGCCCAGGCTGCAAGCCGACGGTGTGCGTTCTTCATGGAATTGGACAATTTAAAAAGCTTGTTCAATCAATTGGCAATGAAGCATGTAACGGAGTTAATTTGTTTCAGGGCAAAGAGCCAAGGACATAGAAGTACTTCAAGCCCGGCTTTCAGGACGTACGATAACGAGGGAAACGACAATTAGTTCGCAATTGTCCGAAAATTATTCCGACCCGGGGCAGGTCGCGATGCCGTTTGGGATTCGTCGGCTCATCTATTTGTTGTTTCTGTTGTCCGGTGGCACTGCGTTGGTCTATCAGGTCACGTGGGTGCGCGACCTGTCGCTCGTGTTCGGCGCCAGCTTCGAGGCCACGAGCATCGTGCTCGCCTCGTTCATGGCGGGGCTCGCCCTTGGCGGCTTCTGTCTCGGTCGTCTCGCCGGGGGACTGCGACGACCGCTCGCCGTATACGCTGGACTCGAACTCGGAGTGGCGGCCTTTGCCCTGGTGCTGCCGACTCTGCTGCGAGGCGTCGACGGCCTCTACGTGACCGCCGCGCTGGAGGCGGGGGGTGTGACGCCGGAGCTCAATCTGCTGCGCCTGGCCCTGGCCTTTGCGGCCCTGGTCGTCCCCACCTTCTTCATGGGCGCGACGTTGCCCACGCTCACGCAGCTCATGGTGTCGAGTCACGACGAGATGAGCGACCGCATGGCGTGGCTCTATGGCTTGAATACCCTGGGTGCCGTCACGGGCACTCTGCTCTCGGCCTTCGTCCTGATTCCCGTGCTCGGCGTGTCTCGTACTCAACTCCTGGCCGTGGCCGTGAACGTCGGCGTGGCGGCACTGGCCTTCGCAATGGACCGGAGGCTTCCGATTCGCGCGGGTCGCGAGACGGAGGTCGCCGCAGACGAGGATCCGGGCCCGTACGATGCGAAGGTGCGCCTGGAGCCCGGCTGGTTGTGGCCGACCCGGCTCGCCTTCTTTGGGACGGCCGTGAGCGGGATGTGCGCACTGGCCCTCGAGGTGCTCTGGACGCGCGCAATCGCCACCGCTGTCGGCAGCACGACCTACAGCTTCGCGGTCATGCTGGCCGCCTTCCTCGTCGGAATCTGGCTCGGTAGCTGGCTGCACGCGGTCTTTCCTCTGCGTCGCATTCCAGAGAGCGTGCAGTTGGGCGCGGCACTCGTACTGATCGGGCTCACGAGCTTCGGGGCAAGCTACGCCATTCCCGCGTTGCCGGAACTCATGGTTCGGCTCAACGTGTTCCTCTACGACGACCTCGCGCGGGTGCGCGGCGGCACGACGCTGCTGCTCAGTTTTGTGGTGATGTTGGTGCCGACGATCTTCATGGGCATGGCGTTTCCCCTCGCGGGTGAGGCCCGTGCCCGTTTGAGCGATGGCTTTGGTCGATCCGTGGGCGACACCTTGGGATTGAATACCCTGGGCGCCATCAGCGGTTCTCTGGCTGCGGGCTTCGTCCTGATTCCCCTGCTCGGATTGCAGCGGTCGATGGTCCTGGCCGCGGCCATCAGCCTCGCCTATGGCGCGGTGGTGCTGGGTGCGGCAGCGGCGACGTGGCGGCCCGCGCGCCGACACTGGGTGGCGGTCGCGACGCTCGGCTCGGTCTGCGGGGCGCTAGTGCTTCCCGCAGCCGTGGAGCCCTGGGACCTCTCCTATCTCGGCGCCTTCCAGAGCAACGCCCTGCACAACTACGTGGGCGACAGCGGCAAGGTCGACCTGAGTCGCCAGACCGCGGGCTTGAGGCTCCTCTACTACCGCGAGGGGCGCGGCTCGACGGTGTCGGTGCTCGAACGGCGCGGAAATCGCACCCTCGTCGTGAGCGGTAAGGCGGTGGCAACCGACACACTGCCCGACATGCAGCACGAGCTGCTGCTCGGTCATCTACCCGTTCTCCTGCATCCAGCACCCAAGGCAGTCCTCGTCGTGGGTCTCGGGGCAGGCATCACCCTGGGCGCCGTGGCCGCTCACGAGGAAATCGAAACCCTGAAGCTCGTGGAGATCGAACGCGCCGTCGTGGGGGCTGCCGCTCACTTCGCGCACGCGAACGGATCCGTGCTCGAAGATCCACGTCTCGAGATCGTGATTCAGGACGGCCGGAACTTTCTGAAGACCTCCCCCGACACCTTCGACGTCATCACGGCCGATCCGATCCATCCCTGGGCCGCGGGGGCGTCCTATCTCTATACGGAGGAGTACTTCCGCATGGCGGGCACGCACCTGCGCGAGGGCGGTGTGATGTGCCAATGGCTCCCCGCGTACGGGTTGTCCCGGGAGGACTTCCGCTCGGTGGTGGCGAGCTTTGCCAAAGCCTTTCCTTACACCACATTGTGGCAGGCTTCCTACGACGTCATACTGATCGGGAGCCGCATGCCCTTGCAGGTGGACCTGGCTCAATTGACACGCCGGCTGGAGCAGGAAGGGGTCAAGCGCCAGCTCTCCCTCATCGGTCTCGAGACGCCTCTGGCTTTCCTCTCCGAGTTCGCCCTGGACTCCGTCGCGGTGCGGGCCTACGCGGCGGACGCAGTGATCAACACCGACGACAATCTCTACCTGGAATACTCGAGCCCGCTGCACGTGGGTTCGGACGACATGCTGACCAACATCCGCAGCGTCGACCGCATTCGCCAGACGCCGGAAGCGCTGATTACGAACTGGTCGGGCCACTTCGCGTCGCTCGAGGCGCTGCGAGCCGAGCTCAACCGCTACCGAAATGCGAAGTCACATACCCTGGAAGCCAAGCTCGGTCCCGGTCCAGATGCCACTTCGCCGCGGACGCTCAGCCAAGCGCTCGCGCGAGCGAGTGAGCGGATGCGCGTCGTGCTGGAAGAATTGCCGGAGTACGGCCCGGCTCGCGCCCAGCTCTCGATGCACCTGACCCAGCGCGCCTTGCTCGCCCTGGGACGCGACGAGTTGGAGGTTGGTCACGCGCTCGCAAGCGAAGCCCAGCGCCTGGCCCCGGGCAGCGCGGACACGCACTACACCCTGGGGATCTCGCTCATGCGGCTCGAGCGATTCGCCGAGGCGGCTCCCCGCTTCGAACGCGCGCTCGACTTACGCCCCGACCATGAGTCCAGTCACTTTGCGCTCGCAATGGCGCGTGTCCGAATGGGACAACTCTCCCGAGCCATCGCTTCCCTGCAACGAGCCCTCGAACTCAACCCCGACGATGCGCGGATGCAGGAGCGCATGGCCAACCTGCAATCAATGCGCGCGCGGCGCGAGCCGGGCTCCGGAAGCTGAGAAGAAAACGGGTTGATGACAACTCTCGACTCGCGCGCCCTACTCGCGTGTCCTTCTCTCGCGCCCTTCTCGCGCGCCCTTCTCGCGATAGGAGCGACCGATCATCTTGTAGGCGGCGATTCCCAAGGGCACATAGATCGCGGCCCAGGCCAGCGCCAGCATGGTTTCGGCCGTGAACCAGTCCAACAGTCCGCCCGCGCGCAGGGTTCCAGTGGCTGTTTGGTAAGGGTGGACGTAGTAGACGATCATCACTGCCGACGTGCACGCACCAAACAGCGCCACGGCGATCGCGATCCGTTGGGTTTTCTTTGCCTGCTTGGCGTCGCGTTCCTCGCTGGGGAGTTCGTGAAGTGCGAGTCTGCGAGCTCGTTCCGTATCACTTACTTTACCTAGCCGTGATATCCAGAGCACAACGCCCAGGCTGATCAACCCGCCCAGCAAGATTGGATTCATGTAGGAAGGGAGATCGATAAAGCCCCTGGAGTCGAGCAGGCGGGGAATGACATTGCCCGCAAATCCGCTGATGATTCCCCAGAAGGCCGCGCGTGCTGTTATGGTGTCGCTCCAGATGCTCATGAAGGCAACGGGGCCCCAGGACGAGGCGAATACGGTGCCGACATAGTAGGTCAGCCAGAAGAGATCCGGGGGCATGGAGAAGCTGATCATCAGCGCGACGGCGCCAACGAGCAGCATGATCTGTCGACTGAAGCGTAACTTCTGCGCGTCATCCCCCTTGTCCCTGGGAAACACGTCGTTGCTGGCACTGAAGCCGACCAATGACAGGAAGGTCGTCGCCGACGACAGCGCCGCCGCCATCACGCCGGCGAGCAGCAAGGCACCCATGATGGGCGGCATCATGTTCTTCGCGGCCCAGATCATGGTTTGTTCGTGGGGGAAAATATCCGCCTTGCTCAGATTGACTGCCGTCGCGGCCGCGTAGAGAGCCACGTTGCTCACCGCTACGGCAATGGCAGCGATGCACGCCGAGCGGATCACGACGTGTTCGCTCTTGGCCATCAAGTAGCGGCTCGATTGCCAGGGACTGACCGCGGTCACGAGACTCCAGGCGATCCCGGTGATGACCGACCAGATCGCGTAGTCGGCTGGCGTTTCCCACTCCGTCCCGGGCCCGACCACACCGTGCCAGGTCATGAGTTCGGGCTTGCTTTCAAGTTTGACCAGACCGTCCATGGTCGCAAGCCATCCGCCATGGACATCGACGATGTAGTAAAGGGCGACGAAACTCATCACGGTGAAGAGCAAAAACATCAACGTGTCGGTGATAATGACCCCGTGAGACCCGGAGTAGAGGGTGAAGAGCGTGTAGCTGAGCCAGGATACGACGAGGCCCTGCTCATAGTTGAGTGGGGTCAATTGCGAGAGAATGATCGCCGTGCCCTGGGTTACGGCCAGCAGGTAGCCCCCCAGACCGAGCACGATCGTCACCCCCGCGGCCGCCTGGACGGACTTGCTGTCGAATCGGTGCCCAAAAAATTCGGCGACCGTAAGCGCTCGACTGCGGCGGAGATAGCGACCAAAGAAGAGCGCACCGTAGACGTATCCCGACACCCAGATCGCAGGCCAGAGGATGTATGCACCTCCCTGGGTCGCATACGAAAACCCGGTTTCCCCCAAGAACGCGTTGGTGCTGAGCACGCTCGCCACCAGCGTGCCGACGATCAGGAGCGTCGGCGCCTGGCGCCCGACGACGAAGTAGTCCTCGAGATGCTTGACCTTACGCCCCGCGTAGTTGCCCACCGCGAGGTAGACCAGGACGCTGATCAGTATGCTGGTCGAGTAGATATCCATCAGGCAGGAGAATTCAGTTCTTGTTCCGCCGCAGTGTCTTCATTGCCCTGTCCCGAGTCCACCAGCGAGAGCCACGCCAGAAAGGACAGCACCACGATCAGGATCAATGCGCCCTGGGTTCCGTAGTTGTGCATCAAGTCGAAGTATTCCGGCCGGTAAAAGCTGGTCAGAGAGAGCAACACCAGGCGAAACCAGTTGATGACGACGAGTAGCGCGAGGAATCCACCGGCCCAGACGTACGGCCGAAGGGTTCGCTGTAGTGGGATGGCCGAGACCCCGGCGACGAAGAGAACGAGCAGAACCAGACCGTCACACTCGGTAATGACGAGGAAGCCGTGCCCGAAACCTACATAGAGCGAGCCGCCTTTGAACTCGGGGTTCAAACTCGTCAGCGAATACATCGCAGCCAACGATTGCGCAAGAATCTTGCAATACGGCTCTCGTACATTCACGATGAAGGGCTCCCAATTGCAGATCCAATTGAGAACTCCGAACGTGACCAAAAAGCGGATCATGCAACTTCTCCAAGCCGATCACCGAGCAACCCCAACAAGATAGCGTCCTCCGGCGAACCAGCGTTGAGAAAACCCGAATCGGAACACGGGGCGGGTCGATCAGCAAGGCTGCATATTGCGCTGCTAGCCTTCAGCGTTGGTGGTCTCGCTGTCGATGTGGGTGATCCATCGATCCGCTTCGGCACGAGTTGCGTCGTACTTGCGAGCGCGTCCGAATGAAGAACGGGCGCTTTGGAGGCTGGCGTCGTTGTAGTAGGCGATTCCGAGCAAGAGGTCGGCATTGCCCGGATTGTCGAGGCTGCCCTTCGCGACCGCCTGAGTGAGGAGTGCAGCCGCTTCCGACCAGGCTTCGCGCTGCATGTGTACCTGTCCGAGACGCACGTAAAGGTTCCCATCCTCGGAGAGGTCGGCGGCCAGGCGCAATGGCTCAAGGGAGCGCTCGTACTCGCGCGCGGCAATCCAGCTATTGGCGAGCAGCTCGTAGGATTTCGGATCCCGCGTGACCGTACCGTCGGCAAGTGCCTTTTCTAAAACTCTTGCAGCCGGATAGGGGAGATCGTGATAGAGGTATGAAAGCGCCAACCGCCGGATTTCTTTGTCGTTGTCGAGGAAGCCCTGGACGTAGGCGACCTGCTGCACCGAGAGTGCCCGGCGGTAGTTTTCGCGCGCACCGTAGAGCAACGAAAGCTGCACCCAGTACTGCTTCTTGGGGAAGCGGAGAATGAGTTCCTCGAGCACGGGCGTCGCATTGCCAAAGTCTTGCGTTTCGGAGTAGAGCGCCGCGAGCAGCCTCAGCCATGGTTCCTTCGGTTCTCTCGCGCGTTCGACGGACAGTTTCGTCTGAAAGATTGCGTCTTCGAAGTTGCCCTGTTGGTAGTAAGCGATCCCCATCAAGTAGAAGCCGAGGGGATCCGGCTCCTCGAAGTAGCGAAAACATTCCTTCAAACTGTCGATCGTGAGCTGCCACTGCTGCATTGACGCGTAGAGCTGTGCGATTTGGAAGCGCGCGCGCGCCTCGTCCCTGATCGGAAGCATCTCCTGGTCGAGGAAACGTTCGAAATACCCGATTGCCGCTTCCGGTTCGTTCGCGCCAGAAGCAACGTGGGCGAGCATCCGGAACACGAGCGCCCGCTCATAGAGATTGAGCCGGTTTTGGTGGAGCTTCAGAAGCAGCTGTTTTGCCCCTGCGGGATCTTCATCGTCGACGGCGGCG
>JADFNE010000043.1 GCA_022563535.1 Myxococcales bacterium | reverse complement strand
TCGGGCTCTTAATGGAGCAAAGCGCAAGCGGGGGGGAAGGGGGGCTGGCGGACTTCTTCTCACATCCCGCCATGACGCGTAGCGGACCCGCCCTGATCGCGATGACGCGAAATACTGCCCTGGTCCCGGTGTTCTTTTTTCGCGTTGGAAAGACGGGGACTCACGTCGCGCGCATCGGCACACCACTGGAGCTGGAAGGAGGCGGCGGAGAATCGCCCGAAGCGTTGATCCGCAACGTCGAACGGATCAATGCCGCAGTCGAAGAGGCGATCCGGGAGGCTCCCGAGCAGTGGATCTGGAGTCATCGAAGATTCAAGACCCAGCCACCCGGGGTGCTGCCCATCTATCCCTCGCGCCGCTCGCCCTTGCGCCGACTGCGTCATATTCTGAGAGGCAGGGACTAGCCACGCGCTGACTCCTAACTGTTCTTGGCTCGCTTGCGGCGGGCCAACTGGCCCAGGATCACTCCACCCATGCAAACCAGGACCGCGGTGCCCGGCTCGGGAACTGTGGTGACGAAGTCGTCCATCGCCAGATAGGTTGGGGTGTTGATTCCGAAGGAGCCAATATCGGATGAGCCGAAGCTAAAGCGGAGTTCGTCCACCAGCCCGAGCGAGCTGAGATCGACATAGGTCCATGAATCGATGATGTAGTCGTCGGCCGAATTCGCAAACCGATAGTCCGCAAGATAGAAGACCACGCTGTCCGTGGAATTGCCGCCGAGGGAACCCTCGATGGTGACGTTGAACCAGTCTGCGTCGAGCCCGCTCGCGCCGCCAAACTTCTTGGCGAATGCGTCGCCATTCAGCATCGAGAGCGCCGAGTAGGTCGTGGTGCTGAGGTACGTGCCCGTGGCCAGCTGTGCGCTGTCCAGGGTGATGTTTCCGCTGTCTGTGAACAGCACGCCGTACTGGCTTCCAGCGCCAAACCCGCCGCCCGCGTAAGAGCTGTATTGGTTTGCGAAACCCTCAGTGGTGGTGTCGGTGTGATTCGAGACGGCCCAGCCATCCCAGCAGCAGCCTCCGCCGAAGTCGGTGAAGGTGTTGTCGAAGGTCGTCCCGTCGATCGTGAATCCACCGGCGAGGTCGCTGCCGTTGTAGTACCCGCTTGGATCGAGGGGAAAGCTCTCGAAGTCGATGACGCCCGCCATCGCCGGCGCGCTCAAGATCAGCGCGGTGACGAATACTGAGATTGAACGCAAATTGGGTCGTGGTAAAGATGTTGCAGATCGCATGAGTGGTGATCTCCTCGGGTCCTCGAAGGCAAACCATTTCAATCACACACGGCTTCTGTCGTGTGCGCCAAATGTGCAGAGAACAACTTCTTGGAGAATTGAGCTGGAGTTGGGATCACCCGCAAACATGGCGAGCGACACGAAACTCCTTCCCGGCCCCCGGAGAAGAATCTTCAATCCGATGACGCCTCGAGTTGTTTCGAGCTCTACCCGGCTACGAAGAGCATCTCTCTTCGAAGATCGTCAGTGAAGTCGAAACAATCTCAACACGCCCGCATATCGATGGAAGGTCGGTCTTCTGGCTTCTGGATCTACCAACCTCAAACGCCTTCCCAACCCATTCGTTCCCAACTTTGCGCCTTTGGCTTTGCTTTGGCTTTGCTTTGGCTTTGCGTAGACGCCGTTGGGCGGTTGTGGATCAGTGGCAATTCGTTGAGGCTGTCCCCAGTTACAGCGACGGGCTCGCGCCGGACTCTCACCGGCTTCCCAGTCTTCCCCGAAGCGATCTCGGAGAAGCACTCCTTCCAGCACATTTAGGTGGTGCCAGCCTAACGGAAGCAGCGTTGCACTGTCAATCAATTACCAGGAGCCTGGGTTGGGGACTCGTTCCAGCTACGCGATTGCGTCGTCCGGAGAGTCGGGGTCCTCAAAGGCGACAACGCAGTCGCGTCCTGCGGCCTTTGCGCGGTAGAGTGCTTGATCGGCGTCATTGAACAGCCGCTTGCGGTCTCCCCGATAGAGCGCGACGCCCATCGAAACCGTGACGCGCTGGTGTTCGCTGGGTGGATCGAGGAAAAAGCACGTTTCACCGATTGAAATGCGCATTTTTTCTGCCAGCTGCACCGCACCTTCGAGGTTGGTCCCGGGGGCCACGAGGGCGAATTCTTCACCTCCGTAACGGGCCAATAGATCCGTACTTCGCAGCAGATCGCTCATCAGCGCTGCGATGCGGCGCAAGATCTCGTCGCCACCCGCGTGGCCGAGCCGGTCGTTCCAGGACTTGAAGTGGTCGATGTCGATCAGGACCAAGGCGAGCGGTTCCTTGGTACGGTCCGCGCGCCGGGCTTCCTTGACAATGGTGTCCTGGAAAAACCGATGATTGTGCAGTTGGGTCAATCCGTCGGTGATGGAGAGCTGCGCGAGTACTTCGTTGGCGCTGTAAAGTTCGTCGTTGCGGCTTCGCAACATGGCATTGACTTCTTCGACGTTGCGATGGGCGGCCTCGAGTTCCTGGGCGTTGGTATTCAGGCGGTTCGTCATTTCAAAGAACGCACTCGTCAACAGGCCCACCTCGTCTCGAGAGATGCTTTCGGGAATTTGGACGTTCTTCTCTCCCCGAGAAATCCGGATGGCGGCTTCGGAAAGTGCCTCGATCGGCCGCACCATGGCCACTGCAATGCGATACGCGACCAAGGCAAAGATGGCCACGATCGCGAGATTGATCCCCAGAACCTGTTGGGTAGCCGCGACCACCCGCGCAAACGCGAGATCATATTCTTCTTCGATCACCAGCATCCAGCCAAGTTCTGGGAGTCGGGTCAACGCCATGGAGCTACTGATCAGCCGTTTGCCCTCGGCATCCGTCGAATCTGCGGCTCTGCTGGGTGCGTCAGACGTTGCGAGAGGGAGCGCGTACATCTCCGGGCTCTGTCCTGCAGAACTCGACGCCAGATAGCGGAGATCTTCACTGACGATGGAAATTCGTGCGCTAAAGCCGCCTCCGTGCAATTTCAGGATTGGTGCCAACTGCTCGAGACCCATGACGAGATGCAGCGTGGGGCCCGTGTTGCTGTCGAGTTCGCTCGGTTCGTGCACGGGGTCTAGTTGGATGGAGGCAACCTGGAAATATCGTCCGCGCGAATAGCCTGCCCGACTAAAACCGCTGCGTCGGATTTCTTTGCGCATGTCCGCCGACAACTCGATTTGGGGACCTTGCCAGAACAGCGAATCGCCGTTGTGGTCCAACAAGAACACCGAAGAGATTTCGGGCGCGTCGGCGAGCAGTCGCTTGAATTCATGACCGACTTCCGCGAGTGCGAACCTGCGAGTGGCTGAATCAGTACTGTCGGACAATTCGGGCAGCTGCCGCTCGAGAACCTCGCTTTCGGCGAATGTCTGCAGGTCCCTCTCGCGGTTTTCGTACCAGAACTCGAGATCGGCGGCGGTGCGCTCGAGAATGGCCGGAAATGATTCCTCGATTGTCTGGCGCAAAAACGAGTCGATCAAGCGGACGGCAATTCCCGTAACGGCGAGGGAGGTGCACAGGGTTGTGGCGAGCACAAAGAACCCGATGCGCGTGGGGAGACTCTGGATCGGTCTCCGCCAGACGCGAAAGTTCTCGATTTTGGGTTGTTCTGCCGAATCCCGCTGGATCATGCACGTCGCCTTCCTCGACTGAGTTTCGGCATTCTCGCCCCCCTGCTTGAAGCCGACGGGGTGGAGATCCCGCGACTGCGAAACCTGCTCGGGTTCTCAGGGCAGATTAGCGGGCGCTTCATCCAGCAAGGCGACACAAATCCGACAAAACCGGACGGATTGGGTGTATTGGGGTCAAAAACCCTGGCGGCGGGGAGGCTCGGGGAGCCTATCGGGGCGGGCACCGACAAAACGTACAGAGTCCGATCAGCCGCCGACAAAACTCGACAAACTGCGCAGTGACTCAATCAAAATCAAAATGGGGAACCGTCTGCCCTTTCTCAATCCCCTTCCCACGAGAGTCTTGGGTCAGGCTCCTAGTCAAAGTTGTGAACAGGCCGGTGACCCAGTTCGGCAAGGCGTGCGATCAAGGCTTCGGCCTGATACCGCAGCCGAACATTTTCGAGTAGCTGGCGCTCAATTTTGCGAATCGCATTTGCGACTGAAGGGTGGTCGCGGTTCAATTCTCGGCCGATGTCCGCGAGTGAGGCTTCGGTGTAGCGGCGACAGAGATACATTGCGAGCTGTCGCGGGACAAGAACATCGCGCCGTCGGGATCGCGACGCGAGTGCGGCCGGCGAGGTGCGGAAGAACCCCGCGACCGATTCGATGATGTCCGACGGGGTGGTGCTAAGCGCGATCGATTTCGTGCGAGGACTTCGGCCCTGGAGAGATTCGCGGGTCAGTTCCAGATCGATCGGTCGCTTGAACAAAGAAGCAATTGTGACGAGTTGGATCAGCGCGCCTTCCAGCTCTCGCACATTGCCTTCGACCTCTTCGACGAGTAGATCCAGGCAGTCATCGGGCAGGCGAATACCGCCGTGGGCCGCCTTTGCGCGCAAGATGTTGCGCCGCACCATTGCATCGGGTGCGTCGAGCTGTGCCAAGAAGCCGCTCGACAAGCGTGCTCGAACGCGTTCGTCGAGTTGGCTCATCTCCTGGGGGAACTTGTCGCCCGTGAGTAGAACCCGGCCGCCGCAGTCGAGAACATGCTGGACCACGTGGAAGAACTCGAGCTGAGTTGCTGCCTTCCCCGCTAAAAACTGTACGTCTTCGACCACGAGCAATTCGCAGTGCGTTCGGTAGCGCCGCTTGAAGTTCGGCATTTGGCTGCCGCGGATCGCCTGGGTGAACTCGCTCGTAAACGCTTCGGCCGTGGTATAGCGGGCGCGATCTCCGATGGCGCGAGCGGCCGTGCCAATGACTGCGCGCGAGAGATGGGTTTTGCCGAGACCCGACTCCGATACGATGAAGAGCTGGTTCAGCCCCAACTGTTGTCGATTGGCCAGGGCCAGGGCGGCTTCGCGCGCGAGCGCGTTGCACGAACCGACGGTGAATGAATCGAAGGTCAGCGGAAAGGCGGATTGCCGAACCTCGCTTGCGGTCTTGGAGTCGCTCCCCAGCGGATCGCGAGGCCGGCCGACCCGCGTGGGACCGGCTGGGCGACCTGTTGACCCGGTTCCGACCACTTTCAGGCTTCGGGGCGGCGTACCACAGGCGCCCGGGTCTGGTGCGCTGGGAGCCGCCGTCGAGAACGAGGCCGCGGACAGGGTGGCTTCGACGGCTTTCCCGATCGAAATCGTCTCCCGCGAGCGCCGGTTCGCGCCGCGATGCGAGCGGGCCGACGACCGTGCAAACGCCTTGCTCTGCGGCGGCGTGGAAGACTTGCTCCGGCTGTCTCTGTTTGGAGGTGTCTCTGCGTTTTTGGCGGTGTTGTTGTTGTTGATGGTGTTGATGGTGTTGATGGCGACGGCTGTGGCTGTCGGTTCGGCGGCATCTAGGGGTTCGACCGCCTGCTCTACCACTTTGACGCGGAGCGGAATGCGGCGACCAAATTCCGCGTTGACACAGTCGTCAATCGCCGGGAGGAAATAGTCTCGGATGCGGTCGCTGTGAAACTGCGTCGGACAACCGAGTTCGAGGCAATCGCCGTCGAGTCTCGCGACAATCTGGGGCACCCACATTTCAAATGAAATGGGAGCGAGCGCTGCTTGTAAACGACGCATAACGCCGTCCCAGACCTCGGGGGGGAAGGTCATGAGTTGATCTTGCCTCTTTTTATGGATGGGCTCTGTTGGTGTCTCTTGGATCGCCACCCACTCGCAGAAACGAGTTCTGGCGGATGAGTGAATAAAACCGTGTATTGATCGAGTTGTTCAGACTGAGTGAATGGGTGTGCCTGATCGGCGAGGAATTATTCTTACCATGTTCCAAGTTGATAGTCATGACTGTTTTGACCCGCTGCGAGAAAAAATAAATCAATGGAAGCTACTTCGATTGGGACCGCAGTTAACCACATGTGATCAAGATTCCGCAAAGTCGATTCACATCGATCGTGGCATAGGGGATACACTCTAGTGGGTAGCAATAACGAGTCGTCACGTGCGCAAATACCGTCGTTTGTTTTCGGGAACGCTCTATGAATTCGAGTAGTTCCCCTTCACCCTTCAGCCGACTTCCCCGCCAACGATCGAGTGTAGGGGGGCGGGTATCACAAAAAAGTAAAACTCATCCATACTGCTAAATACTAAAATTTTCTCGAAATTACTCAAAAAATTGAATCTGGAAATGTTGCTGAACTTTTTGTTGCATTGCTGCGGGAGAATTGTTGTCGAGGACGCTTCAAGCAAACTCCGTTTCGCTATCGAGCCAATATCCAGTGATACTGAAATGGCGTTCGCATAATGGGCAGCGGAGATTTTAAAAATATTCGACTCCGGAGTTGTACGGAGTGTTGCAGTGGGATTCGCGCGATCGGTCTGCCGCCGGATTCGCAGATTCTTGACTTCGTCGGCGTCCGTTTCTGTCGGATCATCTGACGAGAACAGGGCTCAGAGGTTCGAATATGGGCTCGAGGATGAGCCCTTAGATGAACTCAGGCGTGAGCTTTAAAATCGGATTTAAGATGGGACTTAAAAATGGGCTCGGAACTGGGCTTAGAATTGTAGACGGTGATTCGGATCCAGGATTTCAGGCGCTGTTGGCAGCATCCAGTTCCTCGAGGGTGTTCGGCCCTGCGAGAACCTTTACCGCGATGTCATCGCACGCGACGGACTTGTCCAGGAGCTCGCGGAGCAAGCCCTCCACCGTGAGTTCATCGTACTCGTCGAACGCGTCTTCGAGACTGCTTTCGGTGATACTGAATTCGACCGAGAGATTGATTTTTACGTCCATCGCGTACTCCCCTTCTTACCTTCTTGCCCCAGCCGGCTCTGCCAGTCTGCGAATTGTCTGAGCCGTGCCGGTCCCGTCTGTCCGCTTACCTGCTTGTCCACCCACCTGTTGGTCTCGTCTGTGGCGCCTCTTTGACCTTCGATGCGATGACGTTCTATGACTATGACCCATGACGCTCGAGACGCACCCCGAAACAGCCTGTCACTCGCCGCCGTCGCACAACGAACCCGACGAGCAAACCGCGACGTTCGACCGCAAAAGCCGGCGAAACGACCGCGAAGAGCTTTCTAAGTAGTTGAATTTACAACCATTTTGGAACGCGCGACAGCATACACCACGCTTTGACATCCGGCTACGAAATTCTTCCGCAGAATCGCGACTTTAACTCCCCCACCTGCGAAGGCATTGAGAATACGGGCGGCTGAGGGATCTTGCCCTCAGCCATACGCAAAAAATGTGAATTCTTGGTGCAAGAAATCACTCAACTCCGCTTCGGCACGGGTCGAAGAGTAGGTCTAGATCGAAGCCCATCCGGGGGGGGGAAGGCTTCGACGGGACGCCCTGGAATCGAAAGATTCCGGGGCGCTTTCCGTTTTGGGGCCCGTTCCTGATCCCGTGACGATCTGGGCAGGTTCAGGGTTGGGGCTGCGCGGTTTCTTCTGCGGACCGAGGGTCCGAGGAAGCCTCTGCGTCGGGAACCTTGCCGTGCTGCAGTTCCTGCGCGTGTTTGGAATCGGTGAGGTCGCTGTGGCAAGCAGCCTTGGCGCCCTTTTCTCCCATGCTCCGCTTCGTCTTTGACGCCAACCGATGGAGTTCGGCCGGGGACAGCACGCCTCGTTTTTGCAAGATCTCCTTCTGGGTTTCAGACAGGGCCGCCGTGACCTTGGGCTTGTCCCAGGCGTATTCGCTGTCGTTGCCCGAAAAGAACTGAGTGATCTCTTTGCTGATCCGCACCGAGCACCAATCGTGGCCGCACATGGCACAAAAATCGGTATCGACGTCGAGATCTTCGTCGTGATACGCCCGGGCGAGGTCCGTGTCGAACGCCAGTTCGAAGTGCTTTTCCCAGTTCAATGCCGCCCGCGCCTTGGTGAGTTCGTCATCCCAGTCCCGTGTCCCCGGGATCCCGAGCGCGACATCCGCCGCGTGCGCCGAGATCCGGTAGGCGACGCAGCCCTGCTTGACGTCGTCTTTCTTGGGCAGACCGAGATGTTCCTTCGGCGTGACGTAGCAGAGCATCGATGCACCGTGATAGGCCGCGGCGGTCGCGCCAATGCAGCTGGTGATGTGGTCGTAGCCCGGGAAGACGTCGGTCACCAGCGGGCCCAGCACATAGAAGGGTGCGCCGTGGCAGAGTGTTCGCTGCAGCTTCATATTGAATTCGATCTGATCGAAGGGAACATGTCCGGGTCCCTCGACCATGACCTGCAAGCCATTACGCCACGCACGCTCGGTCAGTTCGCTGATCGCGCTGAGTTCACCGAGTTGGGCGAGGTCGGTCGCGTCGGCCAGGCCGCCGGGACGCAGGCCGTCGCCGATCGAGAAGGTGACGTCGTAGCGCCGCATCACTTCGCAGATTTCGTCCCACAAGGTGTACATCGGGTTTTCGGCGTTGTGGTGCAGCATCCACTTGGCCAGCAGGGAACCGCCCCGGCTCACAATTCCGATCAACCGCTCTTTTACCAGGGGAAGATGTTTACGCAGGATTCCGGCGTGAATGGTAAAATAGTCGACCCCTTGAGAGGCCTGATGCTCGAGTTGGTCGAGAATCAGCTTCTTGTCGAGATCCTCGATCGTGCGACCCAGAATCATTGAATAAATGGGAACGGTCCCCACCGGGAGAGTGGAGTTCTCGATCATTGCTGCGCGGGTGGCGTCCAGATCGCCCCCGGTCGACAAGTCCATCATCGTGTCACTGCCCCACTTCTCGGCCCAGTGAAGCTTCTCGACCTCTTCGTCGATGTTGCTCGCCAGGGGCGATGCTCCCATGTTTGCGTTGACCTTGGTCTTGCTCGCGCGACCTATACACATCGGGTCGAGTTGCTTAGCGAGGTGAACTCTGTTGGCCGGGATGACCATGCGTCCGGCGGCCACTTCGTCGCGCACCTGCAAAGGGGTGAGATGAGGTTCCCGTTCGCTGACGCGCTTCATTTCGGGGGTGATCAACCCCAGACGCGCGTGTTCGAGTTGGGTGATGGGTTCGAAGCCCTCGGGTGGCGTCCAACGGCCGTCGACTTCTTCCCAGTCCTCGGGCATGAAATCCCAGGCGGTCTTTGCAGAGGGTTCCGGCATGCCGGGGGTGTCGGGAGAGCTGAAGCTGCGCGGGCCGCCGATGTCGGCGGGGTTGGCGAAACTTCCCGGGGTCGTCCCCTGGGCGCGAGTCGAGGGGTTGCCACCGAGCGGTGGAAGCTCGATCGGATCTCTTTCGCGACGTAGATCGAGTGAAATGGTGTCGCCTTGCTCTGGGGATCGGGAGGACATGGTCGATACTCCTACGATTGATTAGGGGACGCGCTGATCCGTCACACTATCACGGATCTCGGCGACAAATCACCTCAACGAGTCAGTTCAGGCGCGCTAGCGTGTACGAACCATGAATCGTCAATACTCCCGAAAGCTCTTCGCGTCGCTCTCGTTGTCGATCGTCGCTTTGTTGGCAGTTCACTGCGATCGCGGGATCGAACCGTTTGATCCGAACGAGGAACCGGTCGCTCCCGATCTCGCCCGCATCTATCCAAATGGCGTTGCGCGCAAAGCGGTGCCGATGGGCGGCGGAATGCCGGGTGGACCCCCCGCTCCCGCCCCAGCGCGTCGGGACGTCGCAGCGCCGATCCGGGATTCTGATCTGGGCGCGGGAGCGTCGATTTCCGGAACGATCGAGCTAGACCGTGCGTTTTACGCGGATCGCCCGGCCAACGGCACGCTGTTCATCATTGCCCGGACTCGGCCCACGGGCCCTCCGCTCGCGGTACTGCGGGTGCCGACGCCAAGCTTTCCCCACAGCTTCGAGATCGGACAGGCCCAGGTGATGATCCCCACTCTGCAGTTCGACGGAGAAATCCAGCTCTCGGCTCGGCTCGATTCCGACGGCAACGCGATGACGAAACTGCCAGGAGACCTGATTGGTGCGGTCGCGACTCCCCTGGTACCGGGCGCGAGCGGCGTCGTCCTGGTTCTCGACGAGAAGCTCTAGTCCGGCTGCTCGAGCTGCGTCAGGGCGTCGATTTCTCCCGCCACCACCAGCGTGTCGCCTTCGCGCAAGATGTCGTCGGCGCTCGGAACGCGTACTTCCTTGGAGCGGGCGTCGAGTTTTTTGGCGCGCCGCAGGAGCAACACCTGAACTCCCGTGCGCTCGCGCAGTGCAAGCTCGCGCAAGCTCCGATTCAGATAATGGTTCGGAACCATGATCTCTCTAATGGCGAAGCCCGAGCCCAGGTCGATCGTCTGGCCCTTCTCGACGGCACTGAGATTGCTCGACAATCCACCGATCAGATCTCTGCGCATTGACTCGCGATTGTGAGCCTCGATCACGTCCTTCTCGCGTACGACCCCCACAAGACTCAATGTGTTTTCGGCGCGCACCACGGCAAACTCGTCGACCGCCGTGCCGCTGAACAACTGCATCACAACCGAGAGATCTTCTTCTTCGGTGACCGTTGGCCGGTTGCTGTCGACCAGATCGCCCGCGACTACGAGGTGTTGCAGGGTTTCGCGCTCGTAAATCAAGCGTCGAACTTCGGCGAGCGAAATCGCTCCCAGAAGCTTCTGATTGTTGTCGACCACAAAGAACTGCGAGTGATCGCTCTGCACGACCAGATCGAGAATCGTCTGAAAGTTTGCCGATGCGGGGATCACCTCCGGGTGGGGATCAATCACATCCCGCACATAGAGTCCTTTCAACACATTGGGATCTTCCCGGGCAAACAGATCAATTCCCTGGCGCCGCAGCTTGGAGGTATAGATGGAATCTCGGCTCAGTACCTGGCAGACGAGCGAACTCACCACGCAGGCGACCATCAGTGCCGGAATGATGTCGATCGTCTGGGTGAGTTCAAAGATGATGATGATCGCACTGATGGGTGCGTGGGTAGTCGCCGCGACGAGCGCGCCCATCGTCACCAATGCATAGGCGCCCGAGCTAGCCGTGGCTTCGGGAAAGAAGGCGTGGATGTGGGTGCCGAGAAAACCGCCCGTCATGGCGCCCAGGAACAGGGATGGCGCAAAGATCCCCCCCGAGCCCCCCGAACCGATGGTGACTGAGGTCGCGGCGATCTTTGCCAGGACCAGGAGCGCCATGGTGAGCGCGGGAAGCGTGCCCGCGAGCGCTTGCGAAATGGTCGTGTACCCGACTCCGAAAACCTGGGGAAGCTCGATTGCGATCACTCCGACCAAAAGTCCACCGACCGCTGCTTGCAAATACGTTGGGATTGACAGACGTTCGAAAAAGATTTCGGTGGCGTTGAGAGAGCGAATGAATGCTACGGCGACCAGGCCCGCCACCACTCCTGTCACCATGTAGGGGATCAACTCGAGTGGGCTGACGATGTCGTAGACCGGGACCTCGAAAGCCGGATGGTTGCCGAGAAAGAAACGCGAAACCACGGTCGCGACGACCGAGGCAATCACGATCGGAGTGAACTGGGTCACCGCGAAGTCGCCCACGATGACTTCGGCCGCAAACAATGCGCCCGCGATGGGTGCGTTGAAGGTGGCGGAAATGCCCGCCGCCGCGCCGCATCCGACCAGGGTGCGGATCTGCGTGGTCGGGAGTCGCAACAGCTGCCCCAGGGTCGAACCAAAGGCGGCGCCGATCTGGATGATCGGACCCTCGCGACCCACCGAGCCGCCAGTCCCAATCGAGAGCGCCGAGGCCAGGGCCTTGATGCCCACGATGCGGGCACGAATGATCCCGCCGCGCAGCGCCACCGCCTTCATGACTTCGGGCACACCGTGGCCCCGGGCTTCCCTGGCAAAGAAATAGATCAAGGGACCGACGATCAGTCCTCCCGTGGCGGGTATGATGAGACGCCAATACCACTCGAGTGCCATCGTCTGTGCCAGGGGGTCGTGAGCTTCGGCCGCGAATCCCTCCTCGGCGAGCAAACTCAAGCCGTCCATTCCACCGAACGCCACGGCTTGAACCGCGCGAATCATGAAGCGGAAAATCACAGCGCCCGCCGCGCCGGCGAGGCCCACCGCGATGGCCGCGAGCACCATGTGGAGGTGCCCGCCTTTTTCCAGCACGCGGAACAGGTTCTCTGTCGGATTGGGTGCGGATGTTGTGGTTTCTGTTGTCGATGAAGTGATGGGGAATCTCCACTGCGCAGGCGCGGCGGATGCTACCCGGTCGACTGCATTTTTGCGTGAGAATGTTGTGGGTTAGATGAGTCGCACGTCTCGACGTGCAGCGTTATTCATGCGAGCTTCGCAACTCGATCGAGTACCGCGTCGATCAAACCCTTGTGAAGCCCGAGAGGCTCACTAATGCGGATCTCGATGCCGGGATGCTGCTGTGCAGCGGCATCGACCAACTCGGGAATGCTCTCTCGGGTGTGACGGCCGGGACCCAGGAAGTAGGGGTGCACGACGATCGTCTGGGCGCCGGCATCGACACAGCGCGAAATTCCCGAGGCCACGTTGGGCTCGGCGAGTTCCATGTGGGCGATTTCGACAATTTCGCCCGGAATTCGCGCGCGCAGCGCCTCGGCCACGGCGCTCAGTTGAGCGTTGGCTTCGGCACGTCGACTGCCGTGGTCTACCAACAGGATGGCTCGCTTCACGAGATCTCCCAAAGTCGCGCGGTCGCTACCAATATTCAGCCCTCACCACCAGGTCGCCCACGATCTCGAGCTGACACGAAAGACGCAGCTTCTCGTCGACCCGGTTGAGTTCCTTGATGTGCGCCTCCTCGTCGGGCTCCGGGGGCAGGGCTTCGATGCCCTCGACGATTTCAAGTCCGCAAAGGGCGCAGAGCTGATTCTCACCGCAGGCGGACATCACCGGCAACCCCGCCTGGCGCGCCGCGTTGAGCAGGGTGGTTCCGGCGGGGACCCGGACAATATTGCCCGACGGCAAGAAACGAACCGTGAATTCCACGAGCGGAGACTACTGGATTGAGTGTTCCGTGCGAAGGGGTGTGACTTGGCCGCAGACTTTGCCGTCGGGTACGATCAGAACATGCCGACCGCCGGATTTCTCGTCATAGGAAACGAAATTCTTTCCGGCAAGGTAGTCGATACCAACTCGCCCTTTCTCGCCAAGCAGCTGAGAGAGATCGGTGTCGATCTCGAGCGGATCCTCATCATCGCCGACGATGTCGACATCATTGCCCGCGAAGTGCGCAGCATGAGCGAGAACTACGACCACGTGATGACATCCGGGGGCATTGGCCCTACTCATGACGACGTCACGATGGAAGGAGTGGCAAAAGCCTTCGATCTGCCCCTCGAGCTCGACTCCGAACTGTACAAACGGATCGAGCAGGCTACGGGGGTTCATTTCAACGAAAGCATGCGAAAAATGGCGATGCTGCCCAAGGGAGCGCACGTCGAGGAAGCAGGGGAACTCTGGTTTCCGCTGATCAGCCTTCGCAATGTCTTCATTCTTCCCGGCATTCCAAATCTGTTCGAGCGGAAGTTCGAATCGATTCGCAAACAACTCGTCGGGGTTCCGATTGCGTTGCGTCGGGTCTACGTGACGTCGTACGAGAGCGAGATCGCCGTTCATCTCAATGAATTGCTCGTTGAGTTTTCGGATCTGATGCTCGGCTCGTACCCGCAAATCGGGGATTCGGATTTTCGCGTGATGCTCACCCTCGAGTCTCGCGACGAGCAGTACCTCCAACACGCGTTGGATTCGCTGCTCTCTCGCCTGGCGCCGAACACGATCCATCGGGTCGAGTAGCTGGACCCCACGACCCACGACGCTTTCGCATGGTGGCTCGCCCACCTGCACCCCGCGTGGATGACGCTGTGTCTGGCGGCGCTCATTGCCGCACTGCGGATCGGACTCAGAATGCGCAAGCGCCGGCTCGCCGGGGGTCCGCGCGACCTGGACTTGATCCGCCTGCATCTCAAGCTCGCCAAACCGGCAATCGTTCTTGTCATGTTCGGATTTGTCGGCGGCGCTCTCTCATCGACGTTGATTCGCGGTTGGACGCTGTTCAACAGTTCTCACGGCGTATTGGGCTTGATCGTCGTATGCCTGTTCGGAGCCACTGCCTACTTGGGGTACCGCGCGGAGCGAGGAGAAGGCGAGCCGGGGATTCACGGCTTGCTTGGGGTGCTCACAATTCTCATCGCCTCACTGGCCGCATTCGCCGGTTTCGTACTTCTTCCCTGATTGATACCTGGGGACGTGAGCCGGGATAGGACCTGGGAGGTCACCCGAATGCCCCATCAGGGCCTAAGGCTTTCTGTGTAATTTCATAGACAATTTCCCCACCAGCCATTCCAGCTATGGCCAACGCAATTTTGCTACGTAGTTTGTGTCGGCACCGCGTAGGCGACAGCCATCGTTTAAATGCCCCCCATGATTACTGGCGAAAGCACTGGTTGGCTCCAGTTGAAGTTGGGCGCCATGGGGGATCGCATGAACAGTCGTTTGGATACAAAGACCGGCAGCCAAGATCCTGATCAACTCGAAATACTTCAGCTGCAGAATGAGCTGTATCGCCGCGCCCAGGTTGCACTCGAGGCGGACCGGCAAGAATCGGTCTTGATGTTCGAGAACGCGCCAGCCGGCTTGTTCGTGCTGGGAGAAGACGGTGCGATACGTCGGGTGAATCGTCGCGGTGCCGACGCGCTCGGAGTTCAGGTCAAAGATCTGGTCAATGAAAATTTCCAGAAGTTCGTCAGCGAACCCTCGGCCGCACTCTTCGCTGAACATCTAGTGTTGGCGAACGGAAGACCGCGCAGCGTGTCGAGTGATTTGCTGTTGCGCCGAGCCAACGGGATGGCGTTCTGGGCCCGAACCCGGAGCGAGCTGTCGCGGTCTTCGAGCCGGGCTGACGAGCACATCATCGTCACCATCGACGATATCGATGATCTGGTCCCGGATATTCGCTCGCAAAGCGAGCTGAATGCACCGGTGGGCAAGATCGAATCTGCACCCGTCGAGGAGTTGGGGGGACGGATTCTGGTCATCGACGACGAGGAGTTGGTGCTGAAGGCCACCGCCCGAGTGCTGCACCGCATGGGATATGAAATTGTGAGCTTTACAGAGCCCTGTCAGGCCCTGTTGGAGTTCGAAGCGTCACCTGAGGCTTACGATGCGATCGTCACCGATTTTCGCATGCCGGAGATGAACGGTCTGGAGCTTTCAGAACGCCTGGTGGCGCTGCGCCAAGATGTTCCGATTCTCTTGACCTCTGCGTTTACCGGTGAGATCGACAAGGCGAGGGTGGAAGAGATTGGGATCGAGCGGGTGTTGGAGAAGCCTGTGTCGGCGGAGGAGTTGGGACTCTGGCTGGCGGAGGTGATTCCGGAGAAATGAGTTTGGGTTTGGGTTTGGGTTTGAATTTTGATTTAGGGTTGGTTGGTTGGCCCAACTCTGCCCCAGTCGCTCCTCGGTGTGACCCGCGGTTTGGTACGGCGGCCGAAGGGTTTTTCAACGGGCCGCTAGAGCATGGAGGGCAGGACGTCTACGGCTTTTTGGCGTAGGTAGTCGTCTACCAGGACCAGGCAGGCCATCGCTTCTACGATGACGACGGCGCGGGGGAGCACGCACGGGTCGTGTCGACCTTGGGCTTCCAGGGTGACGGGGTTGCCGTCGCGATCGACCGTTTGTTGGGCGATGCCGATCGTTGCGGTGGGCTTGAAGGCCACGCGGAACTCGATGGGTTGTCCGTTGCTGATCCCACCCTGGATGCCGCCGGAGCGATTGCTCGACGTAATGGGGGGTGTGCCGTCTCCCGGTACCGAGCCGGGAGCGGGAACAAACGGATCGTTGTGCTCGCTGCCGTAAAGTTCGGTTCCTGCGAAGCCACTGCCGATCTCGAACCCCTTTACCGCCGGCAGCGAGAACATTGCGCCGGCGAGTTGGGCGCTCAACTTGTCGAAGACCGGCTCGCCGAGTCCCAGCGGTACGTTGCGAACGCAGCACGCGACGACGCCGCCCATGGAATCCCGGCGCTCCCGGGCTTCGTCGATTTTTTCGATCATTTCTTTGGCGGCGTCCGGGTCGGGACAGCGAACGATGGTTGCGTCGATCTGCTCGAGGCTCACGGTTGCGGGATCCACCTTGGCCTGGATCGACTGCACCCGATCCACCCAGGCCAGCACCTCGACGCCTGCCACCTGGGCGAGGATCTTGCGCGCGATGGCTCCCGCGGCCACGCGGCCGACGGTTTCGCGAGCGCTCGCGCGACCGCCGCCCTGCCAGTTGCGAATGCCGTACTTGGCCTCGTAGGTGAAGTCGGCGTGGGAGGGCCGGTACAGGTTCTTCATGTCCTCGTAGGCCGAAGGGCGAGCGTCCGCGTTGCGGACCAGGAGTGCGATCGGAGTCCCGAGCGTTACGCCCTCGAAAACTCCCGACAAAATCTCGACTTCGTCCGCCTCTTTGCGGGGAGATGTCAGGCGGCTTTGTCCCGGTTTGCGGCGGTCGAGATCTCGCTGGATCTCGGCTGCGCTGATCTCCAACCTCGGCGGACATCCGTCGATCACGACCCCTACGCCGCCGCCGTGGGATTCCCCAAAGGTTGCAATCTGAAAGGCTTTTCCAAACTTGCTCGCCACCCGTTCCTCCGTGTCTCTGAAGGCAGAGTACCTGTAATTTGGCTTCCCCGCCCGACCGGGGCGGGGGTCGGCGGGTGGAGATCACAATAGTTCTTGTCGATCCAGCGCCGAGTACCGATACGACCGACGGCGGGGGCTAAATCTGCGATCCCGCGTCGGGTGGAGTGAAGATGGCAGCAGGGAAGATTTCGGTCAGATCGATCACGCTAAAAGAGATTCAACCCTTGCGAGAGAAGTGGCTGGTCGCGTCCGGCTTGATTGTCACGGATGGGTTTGAGGGAGATGCCCGATCGCGAACGCAACACCTCGGCGCGATCCGCAAGGGGAAAATTCTGGGCATCGTCTCGCTGTTCAACGAACCGCGTCCGGCGATGGTCGAGGCAAAGGCCTGGCGGTTGCGCGGCCTCGCGGTCAATCCGAGTGTTCGCGGCGAAGGTTGTGGCCGATCACTCATCGAAGGAGCGGCGCGCCACATCGCGCGTTCTCGAGGCAATCTGCTCTGGGCCAACGTCCCAGTCGTCTCCTGTGATTTCTTTTGCGCGCTCGACTTCGAGATTGCCGGCGACGCCTTCGATGTGCATGACCTGGATCCACACCATCGGATTCTGTTGCACCTGAACAAGCGTTAGCCCGGCGCCTTTACACGCGCCCGGCCGCGCCCCTATGCTGAACCGGAGGGGTAGCGGCGATGCGGGAGCGGGCGGGCGAATCCAACCAAGAGACGCGGGCTGAGACCGAGGGGTTCTCCCTCGGCAGCCGTGCAAAGAGCTTTGGTCATGCCTTCGCGGGCATCGCCCTGGTGGTCCGCACCCAGCACAATGCTCGGATTCATTGTCTCGCTACCTTGTTGGTGGTCGGGCTCGGAGCTCTGCTTCCTCTCTCCGCCTTGGAATGGTGTGCTTTGATTCTCGCGATCGCCGGAGTGTGGATCGCAGAAGCAATGAACACCGCACTGGAATTCTTGGCCGACGCCACAAACCCCGAAGACCACCCGCTGGTAGGTCGGGCAAAGGACGCCGCCGCGGGCGCAGTCCTCATCGCGGCAATCGCCGCCGCTGCCGTGGGCCTGATCGTTCTGGGCCCCCACTGCCTCAAATTTTTGGGGGCAGGCTGCTAGTGAGTAGTCCGTTGAAAGACTCGGAACCGAGAGTTTAGAGAAACAGCTCGAGGGCTTTGCGGTTCAGGGTTGCTTGAGGAAAGTCGAGCATGCGAGAGGGTCTCACCCAGTGATGGCTCTGATAACCACCGCGAAGCCGCACGCGTCCACCAACAGGTTGGCAGCGAAAAAGATGAAGACTCAGCCTGAGATGAGTAAAGACATGTTCGACGGTTCCCACTGCGATCGGATTTCGAATTTCAAGTCCAGTGCGCTCCCGCAGCATTCGCATCACGTGGTCCTTGGGCTCGGCGTCTGCGGGAAGTTCGCCACCTGGAAGTTCCCAAAGGCTGGCAAGTAGACCCTTGTCGGGTCGTTGAACCAGGAGAACCTCGTCACGGCGCGGGAGCCAGGCCGCGATGGCGGTCACCGGGCGCGGCTCTTTCTTCTTGGGCTTGTTGGGAAGCGATTCGACTTCACCCGTGCGCAGGCCGTGGCACAGTCGTTTCATCGGACAGACATGCTCGCAGCGCGGAGATTGCGGTGTGCAGACCGTGGCGCCGAACTCCATCAATGCCTGGTTGAGATCTCCCGGGCGCTGCCCCTTGGCGAGGGCGCCGGCTTCTTCCCAGATGCGTTCATGGACATCCTTGCGGCTCACATCGGCGCGAATGTCGAGCAGGCGAGCGAGTACGCGCACGACGTTGGCGTCCACGATTGCCTCGGGAAGATTGAACGCGATCGATGCGATCGCGCCCGCGGTGTAGCGGCCGACTCCGGGAAGCTTCCGCAGGGCCTCGACGTTGCTCGGGATCGATCCATCGAATTCGTCCATCACCATGAGCGCTGCACGGTGAAGGTTGCGCGCGCGCGAGTAGTAGCCGAGACCGGACCACACTTCGAAGACGTCTTCCCGGTCGGCAGTCGCGAGTGACTCGACGTCGGGAAAGCGCTCGAGGAAGCGCTTGTAGTAGGGGATGACGGTTTCGACCCTGGTTTGTTGGAGCATCGCCTCCGAGATCCAGATCGCGTAGGGATCGCGCGAACGCCGCCAGGGCAAATCGCGCTGGCTGATGTCGTACCACTCGAGAAGACGCTCTCGCAGCCGCTTGATTCGCCCCGGCCGTGTTCTCGGTCCGAGGTCGCGCATGACCGGAGTGTCGCTTGTTCTGCTTCTCGCCATCAGAGTCGAACCGGCAGTTCATGTTCGAGCTGAATTGTGCGGGACGTGACCCGGGCCTGCATGGCGATGGCCTCGACTCCGCTTGCACAAGCGCGACGCAGGGCTTTGGCGTACTCCGGATCGATTGCGTCCGCGGGCTCCATCGAGCTGCAGTCGACGCGTTGCACGATGAACAGCACTACCGCGCGTGCTCCCTGGCGGTGCAACTGTGCGAGGGTGTCCATGTGGCGACGTCCGCGAGTCGTTATGGCGTCGGGAAAACGCGCGACACCCCGGTCGGCGAGAGTCACGCTCTTGACCTCGATGTACAGCGGTTCCCGCCTGCTCGGGTGATCGTTCAACAGGAAATCGAGCCGCGAGCCTCCGTGGACCACGACCTCGGGTCGCACCTCTCGATACCCGCGAAGCTTTGCGATCGCGCCGGCTTCGAGGGCGCACTTGACCAGGCGGTTGGCGTGCATGGGCTGAAGCCCGACCCAGCTGCGTCCCACTCGAATCATTTCGAGGGTGTGGCGCAACTTGCGCTTGGGGTTGTCGCTGGTCGAACATCGAATCTGCGATCCCGGCGTCGCGCAGCCCGTCATGGCGCCGGGGTTTGGACAGTGAACCGTGATCTGCTCACCCTCGGATGTCTCGATGTCCGCGAGAAAACGTTTGTAGCGCCGCAGCAGGACACCCTTGAGATCGGCCCGCACGGGTATGTTCACAGGTTTTCTGCGGACAGCTTGACTTCGACGTGGTTCTTGATCCAACTGGCATCCCACCATTCGAGCGGATCGACGTACGTCCCTCCGATCAGGATTGCAAAATGGAGATGGTCTCCTCCCGCGAGACCAGTCGACCCGGTCCTGCCGAGTACCTGCCTGCGTTCGACCATGTCACCGACCTGTACCGCGAAGTCAGTGAGATGAGCGTAGAGGGTGGTGAGCCCCAGGCCGTGATCGACCAACAGGCAATTGCCGTAGATTCCCAACTCGTCTGCAAACAGCACCCGGCCCCGATTGGCTGCGATGACGTCCGCCGTCGCAAGTGAGGCCAGGTCGAAGCCATAATGCGTCGCCTCGGAAATTTCTTCGTCGCCTTTGAAGTAGCGCCGCCGTTCGGCAAAGCGGCTCATCACCTTGGAATTGGGGAGCTGGACAAAGACCTTGGACCAGTGTCTTTCCGCGTCGCTCGTTTCGACCAGCGCTTGAATTCGCTGTTCATTCTCGGCGCGAACGTCGCGGTTAATCAGCTGGAATGCCTCCTCATTGCTCGGGGCCGAGACGCCGAGCTTTTCGGCCAACGGTGGAATCACCCGGTCGAAGAACCGATCCGAAAGCGAGAGCCGCTCTTCGGGGAACCTGCGCTCGAAAATCTTGGTCCGCAGTCGCACATGCGTCTGATTGCCTGCGTGATCGGTGGCTTCGATTTCGATCTTGGGGTCTGCCGGGGAGTGGACCGCGATGGCGAAGAAAGCGATCCGTCTGCCCTCTGACACGTCCGTGTTCGGGACTGGATAACCGGAATAGAATTGATCTCCGACCCGCACGCCATCCGTTGCCGTGGCTTCATCGACGCGATACGCCGCCGCCGCGGCGCCGCCGCGGTAGATGTAGGTCAGCCCCGAGCTGTATTCGATGCGGGGCGCCTTGGTATCGACTTCGATTCGGATCCCGACTTCGCTGCGATTGCCCGCCCCGTTGTTGCTCCAGGACCAGTCCCGTGCCGTCACGATCAGGGTTGCGGGACCGTCGGCCAGGCCCAATGCCTTCGGATCGAGGAAAATGACGACGGGGGGTACCTCGCGCTCGATTGCCCCGGTGAACAAGTTGCCGGCGTACTCTTCTTCGAAGACCACCTGGCCTCCGCCCCGATGAACGATGCGCAGTTGGACGCTGCGCAGCCCCGTGTCTGCGTCGTCGAGTTGCAGTTCGAGATTTTTGCCGGATTTTCCGAGGGCGAGACTCTCCGGCCCCGCAATTTGTGGAGCCACGCTCTCGAACCTGGGAATGGAATAGAGCAGCATCGACCCCGCGAACAGCATGAGACCGATTGCGGTCCACCCTTTCCAGTTCAATGCGGTACTCATATACCCACTACCCCCATGCCTCATCTCCGTCTCTAGCCCGGCCCGAGTCTACAGGGTGTTGCACGGAAACGTCATCTCCAGTGAGCCTGACGCGAAATGTCCAAAGGGAGCCGCTGGCCTTCGATGCCGAACAAGCCGTTATTTTCCCAGGACAGCTCGAAACTCCAGCGTATCGTTCTCTTGAGACACGGCGAGACTGTCGGCCGTTCGAGCGTGCGGTTTTTCGGCGCAACCGATGTCATGCTCTCGGGGCTCGGGGCGGACCAGGCCGCTGCGGTCGCAGAAGTGATCGGGTCCCAGAACTTCGATCTGGTGGTCGCGAGCCCTTTGCAGCGGGCGTGGCGGTCGGCGCTCATCGTGGCTCCGGGGCGGGAGATTCGCCTGGAAGATCGGTTCCGCGAAATCGATTTCGGTCGCTGGGAGGGGCTCACCCGCGAGGAAATCGAGGCAAGAGACCCAAAGCTCTATTCCCAATGGGAGCAGCAGGGTCCGAAGTTCGATTTTCCGGACGGCGACCGAAGGGAAGCCTTTCGCGCCCGGGTGGTTGCGGGTCTTGCCCACCTGCTCGTCATGCCGGTCGCCTCGATTCTGATCGTCGCGCACAAGGGCATCGTCCGCACGATCGTCGAGGAGCTCAGCGGTGCCGCGCTCGAACGGGATCAACCCCCGCTCGCTGGCCTGCTCGAACTCACCCGTACCGCCGAACAAACCTGGAAGCTAGCTAAGCTCACCCTCTAGCAGCCTGCTAGACCCCACGGTCGGTTTCTCATACAGTTGGCTTGCTTCGGAGGTGCGATGGCGCGTCCCAATGAAACATTTTTGAGCGAACTCGAGTGGCGCGGGCTGTTGCACCAGACCGCCGGCGACGGACTTTCGGACCACATCGCTTCGCCGGGTCGTACCGCCTACTGCGGCTTTGATCCGACGGCGGACAGTCTCGGGGTGGGAAACCTGGTCGCTCTCTCGATCATGCGGCTCTGGCAGCGGGCAGGCCATCGCCCAATTTTGCTGCAAGGCGGCGCAACCGGGCTGATCGGCGACCCGAGCGGCAAGGACGCAGAGCGAAATCTGCTGAAAGATGACGAGGTTCGTCACAACCTCGAATGCCAGGCCAAGATCATTCGACCGCTATTTACCTGGGAGGACGAAGATCCCAAGACCGGTGCGCGTCTGGTGAACAACCTCGATTGGTGGAGCGATCTCAACTTCATCGATGTTCTGCGCGACATCGGAAAGCACTTCTCGGTCAACGCCATGATGCAACGCGACTCCGTGCGCGACCGACTGGAGAAGCGAGACCAGGGCATCAGCTACACCGAGTTTTCCTACATGATCCTCCAGGCATACGACTTTCTTCATCTGCACCGCTCACACGATTGCACAGTGCAAATATCCGGCTCCGACCAGTATGGAAACATCGTCTCCGGGATGGATCTGATCCGTCGCGATGCCGCCGCGAGCGGACGAGAAGCCGAAAGCTTTGCCGTCACGACACCTCTTCTCCTCAAAGCCGACGGAAAGAAGTTCGGCAAGAGCGAGTCGGGCAATATCTGGCTCTCCTCCGACCGTACCAGCCCCTACGCGTTCTACCAGTTCTGGATCAACGCCAGCGACGCTGACGCGGGACGATTCTTGCGGACCTTTACACTGCTCGGCCGAGACGAAATCGAGGCGATCGAAAAACAACATGCCGCCGCTCCCCATGAACGCTGTGCCCAGCAGCGACTGGCGGAAGAGATCACGGGATTGATCCACGGGGCGGAAGAACTCGCGCGCGTTCAGGCCGCGACCCTGGCCCTGTTCGGCAAGGGCGCGCTACAGGATCTCGACGCGACGCTGTTGAGCGATGTCTTCGCCGACGTCCCCCACTCTACCCATCAAAAGACCGAACTCGAAAAAGATGGTGTTGCCCTCGCGGATCTACTGCCCAAGACAAGCCTCGCAAAATCCAAGCGTGAGGCCCGCGAGTATCTCAAGAACGGGGCGATCGCGGTCAATGGACAAAAGGCCATATCAGAAGCCAGGCTTACCGAACGAGACTTGTTGCACGGGGAAACGATCCTGATCAAGCGCGGCAAAAAGTTGTGGCACGCCAGTATCTGGCGTTAGCCCTCTTCACTTGCTCTCAGTTTTGCCAGGACGCCGAAGTCTTCGAGGGTCGAGGTGTCTCCGGTTGATTCTTTTCCGGAGGCTACGTCTCGCAGCAGGCGACGCATGATTTTTCCCGAGCGAGTTTTGGGCAGGCTGTCGGTGAAGCGAATCTCGGACGGTCGTGCGATGGCGCCAATTTCCTTGGTTACGTGAGCGACCAAAGCCTGCTTCAGGGCATCGTCGGCGCGGGTGCCGCCTACAGGGCTCACGAAGGCCACAATCGCCGTTCCCGTGATGTCGTCGGGGCGTCCAACCACCGCAGCTTCGGCGACGTCGGGATGCGAGACCAGGGCGCTTTCAACCTCCATGGTGCCGATGCGGTGACCAGAGATGTTCATCACATCATCGATGCGGCCCATGATCCAGAAGTATCCGTCTTTGTCGCGATGAGCCCCGTCACCACAGAAGTAGGCGTCTTTGTATTTGCTCCAATACGTTTCCTTGAAGCGTGCGTCGTCTCCCCAAATTCCGCGCAGCATGCCGGGCCAGGGTTTGCGCAGTACCAATAGACCGCCGGCGGGTGGGCGGACCACTTCGCCTTCCTCGTTGTAAATCGCGGGGTCAATACCCGGGAAGGGCAAGGTTGCAGAACCGGGCTTGGTCGTCACGGCGCCGGGGAGGGATGTGATCATGATTCCCCCGGTTTCAGTCTGCCACCAGGTATCAACGATCGGGCACTTCTTGTTTCCGATTATCTTGTGATACCAGATCCAGGCTTCGGGATTGATGGGCTCACCCACGGTGCCGAGCAGTCGCAGAGAACTCAAGTCGTGGCTCTTGGGGTGTTGGTCGCCGAGTCGTATGAAGGTTCGGATCGCGGTCGGCGCGGTATAGAAGATGTTCACGCCCCACTTCTCGATCAAAGCCCACCAGCGGTCCGGCCCCGGATAGACCGGCACGCCTTCGTACATCATGCTGGTCGCCCCGGCGGCCAGCGGGCCGTAGACCACGTACGAATGCCCCGTGATCCAACCGATGTCGGCGGTGCACCAGTAGACATCGTCATCCTTGATGTCGAAGATCGCCTTGAAGGTCGTGGTTACATGGGTGAGGTAGCCGCCGGTTGTATGCAGGATTCCCTTTGGTTTGCCGGTGCTGCCGCTGGTGTAGAGAATGAAGAGTGGGTGTTCAGAATCGAGCTTCGCGGGCGCGCACTTGGGGCTCGCGTCTTCCATCAACTCGTGCCACCAGAGATCGCGACCCGCGACCATGTTGACATCTTGCTTGGTTCGTTCGACGACGATCACGCATTCGATTGCACTCTTTTTCGCCAGCGCGTCGTCGACGGCTTGCTTGAGCGGGAACGCCGCGCCCTTTCTGAACCCGCCGTCTGCGGTGATGACGGCTTTGGCTCCTAGGTCGTCGATCCTATCCCGCAGCGCCTCGGCGGAAAATCCGCCGAAGACAATGCTGTGCGGGGCGCCAATCCGAGTGCACGCGAGCATCGCGATCGCGAGTTCTGGGATCATCGGCATGTAGAGGACGACGCGCTCCCCCTTCTTGATCCCCTGGTCCTTCAAGACATTGGAAAACTTGCATACTTCCCGGTGGAGTTCTGCGTAGGTGATCACCCGGGTGTCGCCCGGTTCGCCTTCCCAGATGATCGCCGCCTTGTTGCGCCGCCCGCTCTCGAGGTGACGATCGAGGCAGTTGTAGCTGACGTTCAGCTTGCCGCCGACGAACCACTTCGCGAAGGGAGGCTTCCACTGCAACACCTTCTTCCAGGGGGAGAACCAGGTGATGTTCTCTTTCGCGCGAGCCGCCCAGAATTTTTCGGGATTGATCTGACCCGCCTTGCGGTACTCGGCGACGGTCTTCTTGTTCCAGTTCGCCGCACGAGTGAAGGCGGGATCGGGCTTGAACGTGCGCTTTTCCTCAAGCAGGGATTCGATGTCGGTCATGGAGCGGCAACTCCTCGTACTACTGAAATGAATGGCACTGAGATTGATGTTGATCTTGGTTCAACAAAGCGAATGGCGTGGCGTCAGCTCATCCAGGCTTCGATTTCGTCGGGTTTCTTGGGAATCGCGTGATTGAAGTTCTCGATTCCGTCTTCAGTGATCAAAATGTCGTCTTCGATTCGGATGCCAATCCCTCGCAGGTGTTCCGGTGCCTTGGTGTCATCCTCGGAGATATAGAGACCTGGTTCTACCGTGAAAACCATTCCGGGAACTAGCGTCAGCGCTTTTCCCTTTGCGGTGTAACTGCCGACATCGTGGACGTCCAGTCCAAGCCAGTGACTCGTACCGTGCATGAAGTAGTCGCGGTAGGTTTCGCTCTTGACCAGGTCGTCGACCGTTCCCGAAAGCAACCCGAGGGAGACCATCCCTTCGATTAGCGTGCGCACGGTGGTTTGGTGGATCTCCGGTAGCGTAGTGCCTGGCCGACAGGCCGCGAGTGCCGCTTGTTGGGCGGCGAGGACGACTTCATAGACCGCGCGCCCCGGTCCCTGAAAGCGGCCACCGACGGGATAGGTCCTGGTGACATCAGACGCGTAGCCCTCGAGTTCGACGCCCGCGTCGACAAGGCAGAGGTCCCCGCCGCGCAACTTCTGGTCGTTCACAACGTAGTGGAGGATCGTGGCGTTCTTTCCTCCGCCCACGATCGTGCCGTAGGCTGGGCCGCTCCCGCCGAGGCGGCGAAAGACGTGACCCAGTGCGGCTTCGAGTTGGTATTCGAAGTTGCCGTCGCGGCACAGGCGCGCGGCCTCCTGGTGAGCCGTGCAGGTAATCTCCGCGGCGCGCCGCATGATCTCGATCTCGCCGGGTTCCTTGATCAGACGCATGCCGTGGAGAATGTCTCGCGGGTCGAGAATCTTTTTCGCCGGTTCGAAGCCCAACTTGCTGCGCTGCCGCAAGCTATCGAGGGTCGCGACGATCGTGCGGTCGAGGTCCGCGCTTCGACCCAAGGTGTGGTAGATGCTGACCACACGCTCGATCTGTTTCGGAATTTCTTCGAGCAGCGTGTCGATCGAAAAGGCTTCGTCTGCTTCGAAGTCGTTCTTCGCACCTTCGAGCCCGGGGCGGTAGCCGTGCCAGGTCTCTGCCGACTTGTCTCGGGGTTGGACGAAGAGGGTGAAGGGGGGACCGTCATCCGTGCGGAACAGCGCGACCGCGCTCGGATGGTCGAAGCCCGTCAGGTAGTGAAAGTCGCTGTTCTGTCGGAAGGGGTATTCGGTGTCGCTGGAACGCGACACCACGTGGTGGCCGATGACGATTGCCGCTGCATCGGGGCCCATGGATTCCAAGAATTTCTTGCGACGTTCGGCAAACACGTGCGCAGTCTATCGCGACTCGTTCGGCGGGGCGGAGCGTTGGCCATCCGACCCTCGACGGGTCAGCCAGCGAGAATCGGGTCGCTCGAAACAGCGATCTCGTTATGGGGACGAGATCGCTGAATGTTTTTCAGCAAACTTTGGATGCACTCCAGGCTTTCCTGCAACATTTGGCGTCGGTCCAAAAAACTCCATATTATTCAGATATTTGCCTACGGGGTCCCTTGATTCAGGGAGCCAAGACACCGATGCACCCAATTTTGGGCTGCATCATATTGCGGCGATTTGCCCATCTCCCATCGCCAGTGGATGGGCAGATTTGTGAAAAAACATTATTTATATCAAGTACTTAAGGTCTGATTCTGAGGTTTGGTGAAGTTGGCACATATCGTGCTCTAGTAGGGGGCAAGCATAATCCGTCGGTTTCATGCTGGATGTTTCGGGCGCGTTCATCCAGTTAGAACCACCATCTGGAGCGGTGACAGCAACGAGGCGCTTTCCCCCAAGGACAGCATCCCGCCACTGTTTCAGCCCCAGGTGATTGGATTTGGAAGTAGGCCCCTCAGCTTCGATGGTCGAACTGGGGGGCCATTTTTCGTTTGGGGCTTGGCGGGCTTGGCGGGCTTGGCGGGCTTGGTGGGCTTGGTGGGCTTGGTTTAGAAGCTTGGCCGGGTACCGGCGGTGCCGCTCAGGATTTTGAGGCGGATCGCTTCTTGCTGCTTTTCTTTGCAGCAGCTTCGCTGGACTCCGTCGCGGGCTTTCCCTCGGTTTTCCCGGCCGGCGCCAGGTCCCTCAAGCGAGCGGACACCTCGTCGCCGAACTCCCGTACGAACCAGCCCTTGAGTTCCGGCACGTCTTCGAGGTCCGCTCCGGTTTTCGGATTTCGCCAGGCGATGGCTTCGAGTGAGGCGTTTGGGCAAAGCACGCCCGGGGAGAGAGCCAATTCCTTGGATCGCTTGGCGCGCCAACTCTTGAGTTCGGTCACCCGGCGTTCGGTCTTGCGGTCGACGCGCCGTCGGCCATTTCCGGTGTTCTTGGGAATTGGGGGATGCTCTACGCCTCGCCCCTTCGCCACCGCCGCCAGAATATCGTTCCCCATTCGGCGCACCAGCAGGTCGGTGATCCCTTTTATTCCCTTCAATTGACCTGGACGCCCGGGCTTTGCCGCGGCGATCTCGAGCAAGGTGCGATTGCCCAGGACCTTGAATGGAGGACGGTCGATCTCTCTCGCGCGAGCATCGCGCATCAAGAAAAGTTCCTTCAAGACGCTGAGACTCTTGGGATCGAGCTTGCGTGCGCCCTTGATGCGGAAGTAGCCCTGTTTGTCGAACTTGCGGTCGGGCCATTCGCGTCCGCAGAGGGTGTCGAATTCTTCCTCGGCCCAGCTGAGGCGACCCGCCTTTTTGAGCTCGCGCTCCACTTTCTTGGTCAGCCGGGCGAGGTAGATCACATCGCCCGCAGCGTAGTCGAGCTGCCGTTCGGTCAACGGGCGCCGCGACCAATCCGACCGCTGCTCATCCTTGGGGACCTTGACTCCAAAGTGTTGTTCGATCAGCGCAGCGAGGCCAATGGCGCTGTAGCCGAGCAATTGGGCGGAAACCATGGTGTCAAAGATATTCGCGAACGTGTACCCATAGTCTCGTTTGAGCACGTAGATGTCGTACTCGGCGGCGTGGAAGATCACTCGTACATCTGGTGAGGCGAACACCGGCCCCAGTGGAGCCATGGCTTCGGGTCCGTCGAAGGCGAGGGTGTCGATCAAGTAAGAGTGTTTCGAAGTAGCGATCTGAACCAGACAGGTCTTGTCGAAGTAGTGATAGAAACTGTCCGCCTCGGTATCGACGGCGAGCACCGGCTCGGCAAGGAACTCGCCCGCTAGCTCTTTGAGCCGCTCGGGTGCATCGACAATTTCGAAATCAGCCAATTCCGACCTCGCGTCCGAAACAATCGATGACCGCCTCGGCATCGGCCAAGAATGGACAACGGAGCATAGTTTCTAGGTCTGCCGGGGGGTGGGTTGCAGTACCAACTGGGGGTACTCGCACTTGCCGATCCTAGCCGAAGCCCAGTCACGGGGAAATGGCAAGCGGTTGAGAGAACCGTCTTTCTACGATCCGTTGTCTATGCTGAGGCCGTGATGAAGGCAGGCGTGGGCTTCTCGGAGGAACTATCGGCTCAGCTGGCGGCTCGGCAAGCGGTCGGTCGGGGGCGAGAAATCCTCGGCGGGGCCCTCCCGGAGACAGCCCTGGTGTTTGCCACGGTCGCCTGGGGTCCCGGTCTCCCGGATCTCCTCGAGGCGGTTCGCCGGGAACTCGGCGCCTGTGAGATCTATGGGGCGAGCGTGGCGGGGCTCTTCGCGGACGGTGAGGGGACCGCAGACAATCCCGGGCTCGTGGTAGCCCAGTTCACGGGCCTCGAGATCGAAGCGGTCCTGTTCGAGGACCTCCCGGCTGACGAACCCGAAAGCGGTTCGGAGATCCTCGATCATTTTGAGCGTCCACCGGGAGAGATGGATCTGCTGCTGCTGCTGCTCGATATGCATCACCAGAGCCCAGCCCCATTGTTCCGCACCCTCGCAAAACAGCTCCACGACGGCCTGGTCGTAGGTCTGGGCGCGAGTGCTCCCACGGGTGGCGACGCTGTGGTGTGGCACAACGACCAGATCGTGTCCGGTGGGCTGCTCGGGGTCGTGCTGCGGGGAGCTGGGTCTACACAATGGGGCGTAGCTCGAGGTTGTCGGGCGCTGTCCGGAGATCATCTCGTGACCCGGGCGCGCGACCGTTGGATCAGCAGCTTCGACGGGCAGCCGGCCCTCGACATCCTGCGCGAGGTTGCAGAGCGAGCCGGGCTCCCGGCGACTGCCGAATCACTGCGACAGATCATGCTCGAAATCGATCACGCACCGAACGGCGAGAGCGAGAGTGCCGCCGGAAGCCTGCTCCGCAGCGTCGTCGGGATTGATCCGCGCCGGAAGGCGATTCTGGTGCCGGACGATCTCCAACCCGGGACTCGATTGCGCTTTGTCGTGCGCGACGCGGTCGCCGCCCGGGAGAATCTCGAAACCCTGGTTGCAGGGCAGGTAGCCGGACAGGTAGATCGGGAGCGTGGCCTCGGGCTCTACCTTTCGGGAAGCTCGCTCGACTACGCGGGAGCCCGCGGCGCGGCGCGCGACGCGCGCTGCTTTCGGGATCACGATCCCGACTTTCCGGTCCTCGGCTTGCGCGGTAGCCAGCTCCTCGGTCCAGCGGGACGCGTCGGCACCGTCTGCACGGCCCTGAACGATTGCGGGTTGCTGGCCATTCTCGAGGGCTAGTGCCCCTCCCCTCGAATTTTCATGCAGGTATTGCCCGGGAGCGTTGCGCCCGCTAGTTTGGTTCCATATAAAGATATTATGTTCCGATATTCGGAACAAAAAATAAAGAACAGAGAGAACTAGAAAGAAGAGAACTAGAGAGAACAGAAGGATAAAAAGAACAGGAAGCAAATGGACCCACTCACCACGGTCGAGAAAGCCGTCGACATCTTGTTTCATCTCCACGCGTCTTCGGAGCCCCAGGGCGTGACCGCCATTGGCCGGTCGCTAGGTTTGCCAAAATCGAGTGCCCACCGGTTGCTCGCTGCCCTGGGTCGGCGCGGCCTGGTCGATCGCTCGGAACGCGGCCGCTACCGACCCGGCACCGCCTTGATCGCGTTGGGGCTCGGGGCGCTCGAGCGCGAACCCATCGTCGAACTCGCGCGCGGGGTTCTCGAGGCAACTTCCGCAAAGCTTGGGGAGACGATTTTTCTGGTCGCCGCCCAATCCCGAGAGCTGATGATTCTCGACAAAGCCGAGGGCAAAGGCTTTCTGCGGGCCTCGCCCCAGGTTGGTGAACGCGTGCCGGTGCACGCCACGGCGGTGGGCAAGCTGTACCTCGCCTTCGCACCTGACAGTGTCGATGTCGAAGACCCGCTTACGTCCTTTACCGAGGGCACGACGACTTCTGCCGACGAGCTTGCCGCCGTGGTGGCCACCGTTCGCGACCAAGGCTTTGCCCGCAGCGATGAAGAGTGGGTACCGGGTCTCGGGGTGGTTGCGGCTCCGATCTGCTTTCGCGATCGCCTGGTGGCGGTGGTCGCCCTGGGTGCGGCTTCCGCGCGGCTCGCGGTGATGGGAAGTGGCAGCGTGACGCGCGAGGTATTGGACGCAGCCGCGCGAATCGAAGCGCGCCTCGCTGTCGATTCTTCAGAATATGCACAGAGGGCTTCGGAGGGGCCGAAATGAAGATCTGGATGAACGGTCAAATCGTTCCGCCCGAGGAAGCAAAAATCAGCGTCCTCGACCACGGCCTGCTCTATGGAGACGGCATCTTCGAGGGAATTCGCATCTACGGCGCGAAAGTGTTTCGCCTGCCCGATCACCTGCACCGGTTCGGCACTGCGGCCAAGGCGATCGGTCTTGTGCTGCCGGGGGGGCTCGAAGCCGTCCGGCAGATCGTGCTCGAAACCGCGCGGGCATTCGACGAAAGCGAAGGCTACATGCGGCTGATCGCGACTCGCGGGGTCGGGGCGCTCGGGGTGGATCCGACGACCTGTGACAACCCTACGCTTTTCTGTATCGCAGACCGAATTCATCTCTTCGACCCTGAAAAGCTCGCACGCGGGCTCGACATGGTGACCGCCAGCATGCGCCGCCCGGCGGCAGACGCCCTCGACCCCAGGGTCAAGAGTCTGAACTACCTCAATAATGCCCTCGCAAAGCGCGAAGCAAAGCTCCGCGGCGCCGACGAAGCGCTGATCCTGAACCACGCGGGTCTGGTCGCTGAGGCGAGCGTTGCCAACGTGTTCACCGTCTATCGAGGAGTGCTCTCGACGCCACCGGCCAGCGATGGATCGCTCGAGGGAATCACCCGGGACAGCATTCTCGAAATTGCCAGCGCGGCCGGCATCGAGACCCGGGAACGCAGCCTTGGACGCTTTGACCTTCTCGCCGCTGACGAGGTGTTCATCAGTGGCTCTGGAGCGCGCATCGTTCCCATCGCGACCCTCGACGGCGAAACGATTGGCAATCTGGACCGTCCGATCATGCAGAGACTGATCGACGACTTCGGCCCCTATACCCTCGCCCACGGCACGGCGTACTGAGGGCCATTTGCCGCTCCAATTGCCGCACGGCTGACGAGCGCTGCCGCGGTGCGGGTGGCTATGCTAGTCGGGCCTTCAACCCGCCGGCGCGTGTCGATCGTCGTCCGTGCGAGCCAGGAGAAGTCCGGTGCGCTGGTCAAAGTCCTTTCTTCCTACTCTTCGCGACGATCCGAGTGACGCCGAGGCGGTGAGCCACAAGCTGCTGTTGCGCGCCGGATTCATGCGTCAGTTGATGGCCGGTGTGTATACGCTGCTGCCCCTCGGTTTTCGCGTCGCACACAAGATCACCGAAATCGTTCGCGACGAAATGCAAAAACTCGGCGCGCAAGAACTCAAGCTTCCGACGCTTCACCCCCGCGAAATCTGGGACAAGTCGGGCCGCTGGGACGCGATGGGCCAGGAGATGTTCCGCTTCGAAGATCGCCGGGGCTCCCAGGTTGGCTTGGGGATGACCGCCGAAGAGGTCTTTGCACACCTCGCCAGCGAGCTGCATTCGTACAAACAACTGCCCCAGATCTGGTTTCAGATTCACACCAAGTTCCGCGACGAAGCTCGCCCGAAGAGTGGCCTGTTGCGCGTGCGCGAATTCACCATGAAGGACTCCTACTCCCTCGACATCGACGACGAGGGTCTCGACTATTCCTTTGATTGTCACTTCAAGGCCTATCGCAAGATCTTCAAGCGCATGGGTTTCGATCCGGTTGCGGTCGAGGCTTCGTCTGGCGCGATGGGGGGCAGTCAATCGGTCGAGTTCATGCTCAGGAGCGACGCCGGCGAGGACTGGATCGCTTCGTGTGAAGCATGTGGCTACGCGGCCAATGTCGAAAAGGCGACCAGCGAACTCCCCGCAGTTGTCGACGAAGAAGGACTCGAGTCACCCGAAAAGTTTGCCACGCCAGGCATGCGGACGATTCAAGATCTCGAGAACTTCGAGCAGGGCACCCCCGGTTCTTCTCAGATCAAGACCCTCGTCTACATGATCGATGGCAAGGTGGTCCTGGTGTTGCTGCGGGGCGACGACGTTCTTTCCGAACAGAAGCTCGTCGATGCCGTCGAAGCCGAGGAAATTCGCGCCGCCACCGCGGAAGAAATCGTTGCGGCACTCGGCGCTTCTCCTGGGAGTCTGGGAGGGGTAGGAGTGACGGACCACTTCATCATCGCCGATGAAGCGCTCCGCGGGCGCACGAACATGACGACCGGCGCCAACGCGGACGACTTCCACTACCGGGGGGTTTCGGTCGAGCGGGACATCGACGTCAAGGGATGGCTCGATCTTCGCGAGGTAAACGATGGCGAGCCTTGCGTTCAGTGCGGCAAACCCATCGTCATCTACAAGACGATCGAGGTGGGTCATATATTCAAGCTCGGCACTCGTTACAGCGAATCCATGGGGGCGAGCGTCCTGGACCAGAATGGCAAGGCCCGGCCGATCGTCATGGGATCCTACGGCATTGGAATCGAGCGAGGATTGGCGGCAGTCGTCGAGGCCTGTCACGACGAGGACGGCATCAAATGGCCGGTCAACGTGGCGCCGTTCGAGGTTGTGATCACGGTGGTGAAGACCAAAGATGTCGAGTGCATGGAAGTCGGCGAGCGGATCTACGATGCACTGGTCGCGGCCAAGATCGACGTGATCCTCGACGATCGCGACGAGCGACCCGGCGTAAAGTTCAAGGATGCCGACCTGATCGGCTTCCCCTACCGGATTACGGTAGGACCCAAGGGCATTGCTTCGGGCCACGTCGAGCTGAAGTGTCGGCGTGACGGAGAAGTCACCGATGTTCTGATCGAGCGCGCTGCCGAGACTGTCGAGGAGTCAGTTCTCGCCGAACGGCGCTAAGCGAACCGGGCCTTCGGATGATCTCCCGGCAGAACTCTCAGTCACCCGAACCCCCCGCGGATCTGGGAAGCGAATCGCGTGCGAGATTTCAGCGGTTTACCGTCGCAAACGCGCTCACGCTCATGCGTCTCATCGCCGCGCCGGTCTGCGGATACCTCGTGTTCGAAGGTCGTGACGTCGAAGCGGTGATCGTTTTTGCATTTGCCATTGCGACCGATTTCGCCGACGGCCCCCTGGCTCGCAAGTGGGGCCAGTCTTCCGCCTTTGGTGCGCTGCTGGATCACGGTACCGATGCGACGTTCGTCGTCATGGGAGTGTCGGCCCTGGTCTGCCGCGGTCTCGCCCCGACAGCTCTTCCGCCGTTGATCGCGCTGGCGTTCGTTCAGTACACCCTTGATTCCCGGGCGCTCGAGGGCCGGCAGCTGCGCGCGAGTGCACTGGGGAAATGGAACGGCATCCTTTACTTCGTTTTTCTCGGGACGCCGATCATTCGCAATACGCTGGGCTGGTCGTGGCCAGACGACGGAATCATCTTGTTGCTGGGCTGGCTGCTGCTCGGGTCCACCGTGCTTTCAATGGTCGATCGCCTGCTGGCCCTGAGGCAGGCGCAAGCCGATTGACTCCCGAAGGCCGATGTTCGCTTCGATGCACTTGAGCGGATTTCTCCAAGAGGTTGCGGGTCAGCGAGTCATACGAATCTTGGCTTGCATTGGCGGCGTCTGTTCCAGCGATCTGCTCGATAGTTGCCACCTATTGTGACGGTGCACGCTTCGGATTCGAGAATGTAGAGATCCAACCTCAGTCGTTGTGCATCTGCGGAGACTCCACTCGCTGCGCTTTCGGCCCCAAAATTGGGCTGTACCCGTTCTTGGGGACAATGCGAAGGACAGAGGCAGAGTTTCTCTGTGACGATGAGAATTACCCTGTTTGGGAAATCATGGGGGTACGGTAGTCTTTGCGCGTCTTGAGAACTCAAGACTGCAGGCCGGGCGATCTACAGTAGAGAACAGTAGAGAACGCGGCCCGTAACAATGACGAAACAACAAGCGCTTTATGTCGCAATACCCCTTCTAAAGAATTCGTAGGCTCCAATTCCTTGTGGAATTGGAATCGCGGCGTTTGACGAAGGGAGGAGAAATATAGAATGGCAGGTGGTTCGGTTAAGTGGTTCAACGACGAAAAAGGTTATGGCTTTATTACCCCCGACGATGGCAGTAAGGACCTTTTCGTTCACTACTCAAATATTTCGGGCGACGGCTTCAAGTCGCTGAGCGAAGGTCAGAAGGTGACCTACGAGGCAGGCGAGGGCCGAAAGGGTCCCGAAGCTACAAACGTTCAGCCGCTCTAAACAGCTGCCGTAGACAGATCGAATTCGGCGACCCCTTCGAGGGTCGCCGTTTTTTTTGGACCGGTGCCGCGCAGGCTCCTAGCTGCCTGAGGACTTCCGCACGATTTTCGGAGTGAGTTGCAAGAGCCGAGCCCGCAGACCCGGATGTGCCAAGGGTAGAAATGCGAGCGCGACCAGGATGCCCGAAGCAATCCAGAGTTGCGGCGATCCGGGATCCAACAGGTTGGCACCCAAAAACGAGAAACAAGCCGCGCGAACGATCGCCGCGGGTCCCACCGCGAGCAAAAAACGGAGCCAGGTGATCCGGGTCAGTCCGGCCGCAAAGTGGAACGGGGTGAGGATGCCCATCGGATGCCCGGTCATCAGAGCGATCACCCACGGGCCAGCGGTTCTTGCATGTTGCTCGAATTGGGGATAGCGGGCTCGAATTCGCGGCTCGACCCAATCGCGCCCCAGCAGGCGTGCACAGGTGAACAACGTGAATGCGTTCAACGTGACCCCGACGGCGCCCAGCAGCGTACCCATGGGCGCCCCAAACAGCAGACCCGCAGATGTGAGCAACAACCCGGAGGACAACAACATGACCTGGCGAAACATCACCAATAGGACGAAACCAATTGGCACATACGGCCCGAAGTTTCTCACGGCCTCTTGGATTGAGGCCGCGGACCATTCGATCCCGGTTTGCTTGCGCAGGAAATGAGCTCCGACGAGGAACGCACACACGACGAGTAACATGAGCAATCGCCCCAGCAGCGCCCTTCGATTCGCTCGGTCTAGATCCATTCCCGCGTCTACTCCAAATGCCAAATACCAAGTCTTGCAAGTCCCGTGACTGGTTACGATAGATCAATTGATCTGCGGCGCGAAGGTGAAGTGCTAATCCAGGGCGAGTTTCGGTCCCAGTGGCACGATGCCGGTGGGATTGATCGTCTCGTGGCTTTCGTAGTAGTGGCGTTTGATGTGCGTGAAGTTCACGGTCTCTGCGATTCCGGGAACGCGATAGAGAGATTCCAGATAGCGAGTGAGATTGGGGTAGTCCGCGATACGCCGCAGATTGCACTTGAAGTGTCCGACGTAAACCGGATCGAAACGAACGAGGGTGGTGAAGAGTCGCCAATCGGCTTCGGTAATCGCTTCCCCGAGCAAGTAGTCCCGATTCATGAGCCTCTGTTCCAGGATGTCCAACGCGCCGAAGAGTTCGCCAAACGCCTCCTCGTAGGCGCTCTGGCTTGTCGCGAACCCGCAGCGGTAGACCCCGTTGTTGATGCTCGGATAGATGAAGTCATTTACGGCATCGATTTCACTGCGCAGGGCTTTGGGGTAGAAGTCAGTCGATGCCCTGGCGAGATCACCAAAACCCGAATTGAACATTCGAATGATCTCCGAAGATTCGTTGTTCACGATGACCTGGGTCTTGCGGTCCCAGAGTACCGGTACCGTGACACGGCCCGTGTATTTCGAATCCGAGAGCAGATAGATATCTCGCAAAAAACGCGTCTCGTTGACGTAGTCGGGAATAGCGCCAGCTTGGGTCGAGAAGATCCAACCATCTGCACCCATGTATGGGTCGACAATCGACAATGAAATGATCTCCTCGAGTCCGAGCAATTTGCGAAAAATCAATGTCCGGTGCGCCCACGGACAGGCGAGCGAAATGTATAGGTGGTAGCGATTGGCCTCCGCGGGAAACTCCGCGTCCCGATCGGTTCCGATGCGCCCGCGAAACGCGCTGCTCTTGCGTTCGTAGCGACCGCCGCTCGACTTGGTGTCGTACCACTGGCCGTGCCATATGCCGTCGATGAGAAGTCCCATTGCGCCCTCCAATACTTCCATTGGGTAATACGTGTACAAACTAGCGGATGCCCGCTGACTCGCAGCCGCGGCCTGGGTTAGGGTTGCGGCGGACTCGCTTCAGTGAGGTCGCGGTCCACGAGATTCCCGTAGTGTGGGGGAGTGATTTTGTCGACGAAGCACAGGGGCCAGAATTGGTTGGAGCGCAACCGAGGGCGATGCTTGATCGTGGTGGTCACCGCGATATTGGTCGTTGTGCTGCTGCCCGGAAAATTGCTCTGGTACAACAGCGTGCGTTGGAGCGACCCGGGCCCGGGACTGCGATTCGCCGATATCGCTCAGGCGCTGAGTGAGGGATCAATCGTTTC